>JAPKGY010000683.1 GCA_026647385.1 Phycisphaerae bacterium
AAGACCATTCACACCCGGATACCGCAATAAAGAGCCGCGGGTTTCATGGCGTGTCCGGATCAGTCGTATCGGCCGAACCGCTCCGCCAGATCGACCATGCGGGCGAGGCGTTCGGGTTTGACGTGCGGGGCGACCGAGCAGGCGGACGACAGGATGTAGCCCGAACCGGGTTTCCCGATCTCCAACCGCCGGCGGACGGCCCGTTCGAAGGCGGCGTCGTCGGCGTTCAGCATTTCGTTGACCGCGTCGAGGTTCCCCTTGAAGAAGAACCGGTGGCCGAACTCCGCCTTGGCCCTAACCAGGTCGACCGTGCCGAGCGGCGGCGGATCGAGCGTGTCGATGCCGTCGACGTCGGTCTGGGCCATCAGGTCGAGACGGTCGCCGATCGCGCCGCAGGTGTGGACGTAGCTCGGCACGTTCCGATCGCGGATGGCGGCCACGACGCGCTTCTCGTAGGGCACGACGAACTCCCGGTACATCTTGCGGCTGATGAACCCCGCGCCGGCGAAGGCCGAGCTGATCAGAATCGCGTCGGGATCGCAGGCCGTGTACAGAGCCACCTGGGCCATCACCTGGCCGGTGAACTTGTCCAGCAGGCGATGGCACATCTCCGGCATGTCGAGCAAGGCCATCAAGGCCTGCTCGTAGCCGAACAGTTCCAGCAGGTGCGTGAACGGCGAGAACACCTCCATGTGCACGGAGACGTCGGGGGCGAGCGATCGGGCCAGTCGCAGACCAGCGGTCAGCCAGGCGGGATAGGATTTCGCGAAGAGCAGGTCGGCGTCGTCCGGGATATCCCACAGCGTCGGGGCATGCCAGGTATTCCAGACGTAGCCGGGCAAACGATCGATCGCGGGGTCGTCCGGGTTTACCCCGTCACAGGCGGCGCGGGGCAGCGGCTCGCGACCGGCCAGGAAAGTGTGCGGGTTGTCATTACAGGGAACCCACGTCTCCAGGCCGGATTTCCAAACCAGCCTCTCGCCTTCGGGCGTCGACTCCGCCGACCGGAGGAAGTCCTTCCAGTTGGCGGGTCGGCCGGGAAGGTTGATGAGGATGCCGTCGAAGCGGTAACGCCGCTGAAACTCCAGCAGCGTCCGAACAAAGACCTCGCTGTCGAACCAGATGTCCGAGGGCCTGGCGGAACTGTTGAGAAAGTAATGCCCCAGGGCGAGCTGGCACATGACCGGCACACGATCGGGGGCTTCGTGGCACATGGCTGCCTGAATCCGTTCCCGCGAGGTCATGGAGGCGGCTCCTGCGGCTGCGTCGACGCGGTCGGAGCGTCAAGCTCCGCAACGTCGATCTCGACGATCGTGTCCAAGGCGTCCCGATCCTCCGGGGGCACCTCGATGGCGATACCCGCCGACGTCAGTTTCACGTCGGCGGCCCCTCCGGTCAACACGCGCGCCTGCACCGGAAGGTAGTCGCGCGTATCGAGCACGACCGGCCCCTGGGACCAGTCCAGCACATGGACGTACCAGCGCAGGCCCCGCCGCGTGCAGGTGCCCCACGCCGCCGGTTTGACCGGTCCCTTGCGAGTTTCGTGGATGCTCCGCCCGAACCGCGCCAGCCAGCGCCCCACTTCCTCGAGCACCGCCGCCTGGCGCGGCTCGATCGAGCCGTCCGCCGTCGGGCCCACACCGAGCAGGAGATTGCCGCCCGAGCCCGCGCACGAAACGAGCAGGCGAATGCACTCGTCGGCGGATTTGAGCCGATCGTCGGGCTTGTACGACCACTGGGTCCCCAGGGGCATGCACGTCTCGAACAGACGGGTATGGCTGTAGTCACACACGATCCCTTCGCAGACGAGGAAATCGCCGTCCCCCAGGCGATCGTTGATGAGCATGCGAGGCTGAATGCGGCGCATGCGAACGAAGAGCCGGTGCGGATCGAACCACGGCTCACGGAAGCCCGAGTCGCCCACGCTGTCGAACCAGAACACATCGACAGGCCCGTAGCGCGTGCACAGTTCGTTCACCTGGCCGGCCATGTACCCCAGATAGCGGCCGTGCTCGGGCGTGAGATAGTCCGGATGATGCCAGTCGGCGAACGAGTAATAGATCCCGAACTGCAGGCCCGCATCGCGGCAGGCGGCCGCGACTTCCCCCGTGACATCGCGGCCGAAGGGCGAGCGGGTCACCTTGTATTCGCTCAGCCGGCTGTCGAACATGCAGAAGCCGTCGTGATGTTTGGCGGTGAAGACAAGGTAACCCATGCCCGCGGACCGGGCGATGTCGACCCATCGGCGGGCATCGAAGTTGCTGGGATTGAACTCCTTATAGAGGTCGTCATAGACCTCGACGGGAATCTCTCCCCTGCCCCCGAAGTTCGGCCGGCGCCCGTCGCGGGACCAGCCGATCTCCTTGCCGGTGATGGCCACCGGCCCCCAGTGGATGAACAATCCGAATCGGGCGTCGGCGAAGCGGTCGACGGCATCCGCCGGGGCCTGCGGAAAAGGCCTCGGGCCGGGACGCAGAAGCCACGGCACAACGAACATCGCGGCGCGAACCACCACCAGGACGCCGAGAACAGCCAGCAGCCACTTCAGATGTCCTGCTCGCACTCCGCCACCGCCTCACTGCAAACGAACCTGGACCTTCATCGCGTTCCCGTCGCGAAGAATGCCCACCTCGACAACGTCACCGACCTTGCGTTTGTCGAGGGCGTTGAGCAGGTCGTCGGTGGACCGGACCGCCTGTCATTGGCTCGGTCTCCTTCAAGATCTCGCCCGCCATCCAGGTCTTCGGGCGCGCGTTTGAGTTCACTTCCGCCGACGGTCCCCTGCTTGCCGCAATCTTCGGCATATCG
>JAPKGY010000684.1 GCA_026647385.1 Phycisphaerae bacterium
GCGTTTGGCGACGATGCGCGGGTCGTTGGTCAGCGCGCCGACGAACTCGCCGAGGACGGACGGGTCGGCCTGCAGGTCATAGAGGCGACCGTCCTGGTGCAGCTTGAAGCGTTCGTCGCGCAGAGCGTGGTTCGGGCCGAGGCGGCAGTAGATCCAGTCGCGACGCGGTTGCGGCTCGGGTCGGCCGAGCAGCGTGTTCAGGAACGACTTGCCGTCGATCTCCATGTTCGCGGGAAGCCCGGCACCCGCCAGGTCCGCCAGCGTCGGCAGGAAATCGGAGAAGTCGATCAGCTCGGTGCTGACCTTGCCGGCCGGCACGTGCCCGGGCCACGAGGCGATGAACGGCACGCAGATGCCCCGCTCGGTCATGGTGAGCTTGCCGCCGTCGACCAGTCGGCCGCGGGCCCGGCATTTCACGCCGCTCACCGTGCCGTTGTCCGTCGAAAAAAGCACCAGCGTTCGATCGCGGATCTTCAGGTCCTCCAATGCCTGGATCAGACATCCGACTTCGTAGTCGCAGTAATCGACCATGCCGGGGAACAGCTCCCGGCCTGTGGCAGTGGTATCCAGATTGTGCGGCGTCTTGGTAAAAGGCGTGTGCGTGAGCACCATCGAATAGTAAGCCAGGAACGGCCCGCCCTTGTGCCGCTTCATGAAGTCGACGAGGTAGTTCCGGAAAACGTCCGGGCCGAACCGGCCGACCCGCGTGCCACGCACGCCGTTCTCCTGCACGAACGGATTGAAGTAGCGCTCAGCCGAGGGTGGATTGCCGGTCTCAAAACCGACCCAGGCACAATACTCGTCAAACCCGTGACGATTCAGAGCGTCGGGCTGCGCGCGAAGGTCGTTGACCTGCCACTTGCCGGCCATCGCGGTGGCGTAGCCGGCCTGCTGGAGCAGTCGGGGAAACGCGATCTCGCGCTCCCAGTCGAAATAGACCTTGCCCCATCGCGGGCTGTCGTAGTGGATCGTCCAGCCGGTGCGGAAGGGGTATCGGCCGGTGAGGAACAAGACGCGCGTCGGCGTGCAGAGCGGCGTCGCCCAGGTGTTCTCGAAGCGGAGGCCGGCGGCGGCAAGCCGATCCATATGGGGCGTTTTGTGCTCGCTGCCGTAACAGCTCAGCCATTCCTTGCCCAGGTCGTCGGCCAGGATGAACAGGATGTTCGGCCGCTGCACCGGCGCCGAGGCCGGGCCCGCGAGCGCGGGGACCGCCAACGGGATCGTTGCAACGAGGCACGAAAAAAAACGGGCCATGGGTCGACTCCCGGGCATGCGGTGGAACGTGCCCTGTTCATGATACCCGTTCAACAACGGCGGGGCCACGCGCCCTTTCGGACCCGTGGCCCTGCTCATGGAGTATACGCGGTTCGTCGTCCGGGCCGACCGCCGGATCACAACGCCTGACCGTTCTGGTCGTCCCAGGTCATCATCTTCTTGTTGAACCACGACAGGTTCGCCATCGCAACCGCCGTCAGCCCGTACTGGCCGAGTTCAGCCGGGCAGTTCAGCGGCTTGTTGTCTCGGATGGCCTCGTGAAGGTTCGCGTGGTGCAGCGAAATCCTCTCGCCGCCGACCGTCTCGGCTTTGTCGAGCACCTTCTCCGTTCTCGGCTCGCGAACCTCCCAGCCTTTGTTCCTGAAGAAGATCAGCGTGCCTTTCGTGCCGCGAACGAGGTGCTCGATCGTGTGGCGGTTGGCCATCGTGCCGAGCACGTGTACGGTCATACCATTGGTGATCTTTTCGATCTTCGGGTACTCCGCCAGCATTTCGAAGCTATCGGGCAGTTCTCGCCCATCGTCCCAGGTGTAGATGCCACCCATCCCCGCCACCCGAACCGGGAACTTCAGGCCGCAGGCCTTGATGATCCGGGTGATGCGGTGAACGAACAGATCCGTGGCGACGCCGCCGGAATAGTCCTTGTAGTTGCGCCACTCGAAGTAACGATGCGGGTCCCACGGGCGCTGCGGCGCCGGGCCGAGCCAGGCCTTCCAGTCGAGATCGCCGGGCACGGTCGCCATCTTGTCGAAATCGACGTCCTCGTCCCGCCAGGGGCCGCGCTCGAGCGGGTAGCCCCGGCAATACTCGATCTGGGCGTTGACGACGCTCCCGATCTTGCCCGCCGCGATGGCTTCGTGGGCGGAGGCATAGCTCAGGTCGCTCATTCCCTGGACGCCGACTTGCAGCTTGAGGCCGGTTTCCTTGACTTTGGCGACGACCTGCTTGGCTTCCTCGATGGTGTGAGTGATGGGCTTCTCGACGTAAACGTGCTTGCCGGCCGACAAGGCGTCGATGGCCATCTTCGCGTGCCAGTGCTCCGGCGTGGCGATCGTGACGTAGTCGACATCCTTCATCGCGAGGATGTCGTGATAATCGCCGACCAGCTTGACCTCTTGGCCCGCCTCCTTGGCCATGTCCTGAAACTGCTTCGCGCGAGTCTGATAGACGTCACACGCAGCCAGGATGCCGAGCTTGCCTTCCTTGAGCAGCGTGGGCGTCAGTTCCTTGAGGTGACCTTGCTGGGCGATGTGCCCGCAGCCGATGTACGCGACGGTCAGACGGTCGTTGGCGCCGGCCGCCCGGGCGACGTTCCGGGCGGTCAGCGTCGCCGCGGCCCCGGCCGCCACCGTGCTCTTCAGAAAACCCCGCCGGGATAATCGTCCACGTGCCATCCCCCCACTCCTTTCTCAAAAATGCGGAGCCCGCGCCTCGCCGGTAGGTATGGTCAGCGGCGGGGGCGGGGTCTTGCGCGGAAACATCAGGCTCACCGGTATACCGACGGCCAGATGGACGATCAGCGCGACAATGCTG
>JAPKGY010000685.1 GCA_026647385.1 Phycisphaerae bacterium
CCAGGACTTCGACAACGACGAGGCGTCGCGGGACTACAACTGGGGCTACATGCCGGTGTGCCTGAACAGCCCCGACGGCTGGTACGCGACGCGGGTCAGCGGACCTGCGCGGATCACCGAACTCAAGTCCGCCATCCAGGCCCTGCACCAGGCCGGCATCGGCGTGATTCTGGACGTGGTGTATAACCACACGGCGCCCCGGGCAAGTTTCGAACAACTGGCGCCCGGATACTACTTCCGCAAGGATCAGCGCGGACGGTTCCGCAATGGCTCAGGTTGCGGGAACGAGTTCGCGAGCCAGCGGCCCATGGCTCGACAATTCATCCTCGACTCCGTGCGATTCTGGGCGGAGGAATACCGCGTCGACGGTTTCAGGTTCGACATGATGGCCTTGATCGATATCCACACGATGAAGCTCGTGCGGGAGGAACTGTCGCGGATCGACCCGCGGATTCTGGTCTACGGCGAGCCGTGGCCGGCGGGCAAGACGGTGCTGCGGCTCAAATCCGACAAACGCAGGACCGCCGGCACCGGCATCGGGGCGTTCAACGACGGTTTTCGCGACGCGATCAAGGGGGACCGCGACGACGGGCCCGCGGGCTTCATCCAGACCGGCGATCGAACCGACGGCGTGCGGGCGGGGCTGGCGGGCATCGCCGAGCCCTGGCCCACCTCGCCGGCCGACAGCGTGAATTACTTTGAATGCCATGACAATCTCACCGCCTGGGACAAGCTCCGCCAGACCCATCCGCACACACCCGTTGACATCCGCGAACGAATGAGCCGACTGGCGGCCTTGATCCTGCTGACCTCACAGGGAACGATCCTGCTGCACGCGGGGCAGGAGTTTGGCCGATCCAAACGCGGCTGCTCCAACAGCTACGACCAGCCCGACGCGATCAACCGCATCAACTGGTCGCGGAAGCGAACCCATGCCGGCCTGTGCGCGTATTACCGCGGACTGATCGCACTGCGCAAAGCACACCCGGCGCTTCGCCTGGCGGACCGGCGACAGGTCGAGGCCCGCGTATCGTTTCCCCAGCCCCCCACCAATCGATGCATCGTCTATCGCGTGAATGGCCGCCGGTTGCACGACGAGCCCGCGAAACGCCTTCTCGTCCTGCTCAACGGCGAGTCGACGGCGACAACCTTCCGCCTGCCACACGGCTCATGGCAAATCCACGCGGATGCCGATGAAGCAGCCCTCGCCGCGCTGCGTACAGCCGAGGGCGAAGTTGTGCTGCCCGCGCATTCGGGCATGCTGCTGATCCGCTGACGGAATCCCGCCAACCCGCCCCCCTGTGGGGAAAAAGCCTGTCCCGAAACCAAACGAATGACCGATAACTACGCAGGTGTTCACTGCCAAAGATGAGCTGCGCCGCCAATGCCCGAGCATGGCGCGGACGGGTTGCGGCCAGGCATCTTTCTATTCACGTAGTTCTAATGGGAGCACGACCATGTACGTGAGAGTTTCCGTGATAATGTGCCTGATCTTGGCCGGTGCTTTGTCGGCGAGCGGCCAGACAAGCCAGCCGGCCGAGGGGGCCAGCGCAGCCACCGACTGGTGGCACGCCCAGAAAATGACCGGCGACTGGGGCGGGGCCCGCACCGAACTCGAAAAGATCGGGATCTCGCTCAACCTCGATGTCACCCAGATCCTCCAGGGCAACGCCCACGGCGGCGCGAGCACCAAGAACGGCCTGCGGTACTCCGGCTCGGGCGATCTGACCCTGATGCTCGACACCGGCAAGATGGGCCTGTGGCCCGGCGGGCAGTTCCTGCTCAACGCGGAACCCAAGTGGGGCAACGGCATCAACAAGAAGGTCGGCTCGCTCGTACCGGTGAACCTCGACGCGATCAAGCCGGGCACCGACGAATGCTCGTTCACTCTCTCGGAGATCATCTACCAGCACGTGCTGTTCGACGGGAAGCTGATCCTGATCGGCGGCAAGCTGGACGGCTCGCGGGCGTTCGATACGAACATGTTCGCGAACAACGAGAAGACGCAGTTCATGAACACGGCGCTGCGGAACAACGTCATGATCCCGCCGTTCCTGCCGTATACCGACTGGGGCGCCGGGTTCATCCTCAATCCGACGGAATGGCTGTCGATCATCACCGCGGTGGCTGACTCGGAAGGCGACAACCACACCACCGGGTTCGACACGACGTTCCACGGCCCGACGCACACGACGTTGATCCACGAGATGGTGTTCAAGGTCAAGCCCTTCGGCCTGCCGGGCAACCAGCGGATCGGCTTCGCGTGGAGCTCGAAGGAAACGAAGAAACTCAACCCCATTTCGCCGTTCAAGGAAACCGGCCCCCTCCTCCTGAAGTATGCGCCGGAGATGCTCGAACTGCTGGGGCCTTACCTCCCGTACGAAAACGAGCCGGACAACGTGCTGCTGTATTACAACTTCGATCAGTACCTCTACCAGGAAAAGGAGGACCCGACGCAGGGCATCGGCCTGTTCGGTCGCTTCGGCTGGGCCCGCGAGAACGTCAACCCGGTCAACTACTTCTACAGCATCGGCGTCGGCGGAAAAGGCATCATCTCCGGTCGGGACAACGACACCTTCGGCGTCGGATACTACTTCATCGACCTGAGCAACGACCTGCCGCCGGTGTTCCATTCAGAGCAGGGCGTGGAACTGTTTTACAACGTCGAGATCACACCCTGGCTGCACGTGACTCCGGACCTGCAGGTTATCGTGAACCCGGGCGGAACGGACGCGAACGACGTGTCGCTCGTGTACGGCCTGCGGATGCAGATGAACCTGTAGTCGCCGACCCAGGAG
>JAPKGY010000686.1 GCA_026647385.1 Phycisphaerae bacterium
CCGGGACGGGCTGGCCATCGCGGTCGAGGCGGGCAATCAGACGGCCTGGATCTACAAGGCCCTGGTCGAGATGGGGGCCACGGTGACGGTGGTGAACCCGACGAAAGTGCGGATGATCGCCGAGAGGCCTGTGCAAGACGGACAAGATCGACGCCAGGATACTGGCGTTGCTGCTCCGGCTGGACGCCTTGCCGCACCCGGTACATATGCCAGGCGAGCAGGCTCGAGCTCTTCGTGGTCTGCTGGTGGCCCGCCGGCCCGTAAAAACTACCGGGACCGGTCCGCTGACCGATCCCGGTTTTGTGTTTGTTGTTCCTGCGTGTCGCCGCCTGCTACCGTCGCCGGGTGATCGCCCAGCCGCCGAGGGCAAGCAGAAGCACGGTCACCGGCTCGGGTACCGTCGTGACGACCCAGTTGGGGCTGCTCATGGCTGTCTGATCGGCGAAATCCACCACCACGTTGGGCATGAATACGATGGGGTATAGGCCGTTGTACCTGACGATCATGGTGTCCAGGGACTCGAACATGGGGATGCCGACCCCGGCTGTCTGCCAGATGATCTCGTTGCCCACCTGGGCGCCGGTCCATCCCGGAGGAGCCAGCACGCTGGCAGCGACGATCCCCGCCGGTACCGGGACGTGCAGCGACGTGATGTTTTGCGCGAACGCATCGTTATACATCGTGTAGCTGATAATCGTCTGGTTGGTGGATGTGTCCCACCAGGCCTTCTCGGTGATCTCCCAGAGGATCTCTCCGGCTATCTGGCCCACCGTGAAGTCCGTGGCACCAAAGATGTCATAGACAATGTCAACGTTGGTGCCATTGGCGTAGTAGTTGTCGCTCGACACGTGTACCTGCATCGCCGCCAGCGCAGGCGCACCGATGGCCAGGACGGCCACCAGGGACAGCATGAGCATGGAGCGACTGGGGGGATTTTGCGCGACCATCTTCTTTCCTCCTCCGAAGAGCCCTGTTCGGCAGGACGTGTGAACGCCGAGCGGGTGACCCTCCAGCGTCTGATAATAAGCCTGTCCACGGCGCTCCACAAGCGAAAAAGTGGATTAGCAGGGGTTGTAAATAAAAAGGCAGACTGTCTTTTCCGGCCTCCGCAACACAGGAAAACCCTTGTACCGGGGCATCTTTGCGTCTCGCGCGGAATGCCTGCCGCAGGCTTGTACAGGATGACTGTAAGTGGACGGGGGGCACCTGCCGCCGCAGCAGGGCTGGACCACAGCCAAAAAGCTGACACGGTCGGCGCTGGCTGGTGGGGTCGGCGACCGTTTCGGCGGGTGCGTAACGGATCGCCCGTCGCGGGTGGCATGGGTCGCCAGGGCGCGTCGCCTGGCGATGATGCCGAATGGATGCCTGGCAATAATCCGCTTTCGATCTTCTCCCCGCTGGACGGAGGCGTGTTCCTAGATGCCACCCAAATATGCGCTTCCTGGCCGGATGGCCGTGCCGCGGGCAGTGCAACGGGTTGTCAGTTGCCTCGGCGGTTACGGCCTTGGCGGTCGGGTCGGTCGCCGAAAGGCCGCGAGGTCGAGCCCGCTGCCGGCTCGGTCGCGGCGGCGGGGCGCGAGGAGGGGGTCACGGGGCCGACGAGATTGCGTTGGGCATTCGTCGGGATTCGCGTCAGCCGTTCCTTCAGCCGCTCGAAAAGCCGATCCACGGGTTGGGTCAGCTTGTCGGACGCCTCCCGTCGGGCGTCCCGGTCCTCGATTCTGCTCAAGGCCTCGAAATCCGTCCGGCGAGATTGGCGATACGTATCGCGCTGCGCCTTCATCTCGCGGAGAATAGATTGGGCGCTCGCCTGCTGAGCGGGGTCGAGACGATAAAGCCGGGAGAAGCTCTCGACGTAACGGTCCCAGGAATCGCCGCCGGCGAAGGGCCCTCGCTCTCCACCCCCTCGCTCAGGCCCGCGTTGCCCCCGGTCGCCTTGCGAGAGCCGCCAGGCCTCGAACCGCTGCTGCCTTTCGACGCTTCGTTCCGCTCTGCGCAGCCGACCCTTTTCCACCTGCCGATCGGGCAGAATCTCCTCGATCGCCTCCGTCGCCCGCTCCGGGTTCATGAGCGGCGAGCCGCTCCAGATCTCGCGCAGACGCTCCCGGGCCGCCGTCAGTTCCTCGGTATCCGCGTCCTGCCCCTCGGCGCCGCGGCTGAATGAATCGTGCATCTTCTGCTCGAGAGCCTCGAACTCGTGGCGAAGCGGCTCCATGTATTGTGATTGTTCGACCTTGAGTTGATCCAGCCTGGCCCGCACCACGTCCTGCTGCTCCGTCGTCAGCTCATAATCGGAAGTGAGGTGTCGCAGTTGGTGCTCCGCCACGAAGTCGTACATCCGCCGACGATCTTCCGGGCTGCGCTCGCCCCACGGCCCGCCTCGCCCCCGGAACGATCGCTCGCGGCTGTCCTGTCCGGCGGCAGGCAAGGCCAAGGTCCCGCTCAACACCAGCCCAGCCAGAAGGAAGGTTCGTACGCGCATCTCCGGCTCCCCCTTGCATACCCGTTCGCGCATTCATGCTACCACCCGTCCGATCGGCGACGCAACAACAACCCTCGGGGGAATCTCCCCCATGGCCGGCCCCGGGAGCGTGGCCCGGTATTGGCGATCCGGTATCGCCCCGCCTTGTCGTCCGGATGGAGTTGAGCCGCAGGGCGAACCGGAGCAGACCGCTTTTTGGCACCGATACCGCGGAATACCACGCCATTCCGTTAGAGGTAATTGAGTCTAGTGCGCGAGGGGGGAGTCGAACCCCCACACCTTTCGGTACAGGAACCTAAATCCTGCGCGT
>JAPKGY010000687.1 GCA_026647385.1 Phycisphaerae bacterium
AAAACGCCGAGCGGTCAAATGCGGGACAAGGGGATTCCTGGGGCGGCCGACCACGGGTGGCGAGAAGGGGGACTGAGCGGGTGTGGGGTCGGGCGTGACGCCGGCGCCCGGCCGGGGCCGGCCGAACCCGGCTGCGATCCGCAGACCCGCCCCAATCCTGCTCGCTCGAGACGGGGGCGGGTCCCGGTGGCCAGAGCCGGTTGCCAAGTCGCCCGCGGCACGGGCTTGCCCGCCCGTGAACCTGAGCTTTGGGGTCAGGGCTGGCGGCCTGGCCAACATGGACGAGATGCCCAGGCCGCGAACCCGGCCACATCGCAACCGGCCCCGGCGGCGGGGTCACCGCAGATCCACGCCGAACTCCGGCAGGATGTCGGGTTCGACCCAGCCGCAGTTCTCCTCGGGCGCATTGTCGGTAAACGGGACCTCGTCGACGACGGTGGATGCGCTCTGGATGCCGGCTGACTTCACGCCGAGGTCGGAGACTGCGTACACGTAATCGCCGATGAAGATCCCCCGGCTGGCGCCGTAGTACATCCACCCGCAGCCGCTGGGCGATTGGCTGTCGGGGACGGTTGAGATTCGGCCGAGTTCGGCGAATCCGCTGGTCGTGCTGACGCTGTAGACCATCAGGCCGACGAAATCGAGGCTTCCCCATTCCGGGCCCGTCGTGTCGCCGGAGTAGAGCTCGATGGGGAAGGCCAGGGCTCCCTTGGCGGGGAAATAGTTGAAGGCTTTCGGGTTGTAGTTGGCTTCGCTGTTCGTGCCCCGGCTGCCAATGATCTCGTTGTGAATCCGCTTGGGATTGCTCATGTCGCTGACGTCGAAGATTGACAACTGCACACCCTGGACCCAAGCGCCCCAGTCGCCGGCGTCCTGCGCGTCCTTGCCGATGGCCAGGAGATGGTCCGCCCCCATTGGGACCATGAAATCCGAGTAGCCCGGGATTTTGAGTTGCCCGACGACCCTCGGGTTGGTCGGGTCGCTCAGGTCCATCGCGAACAGGGGATCGATTCGCTTGAAGGTGACGACGAACCCGCGCGGGCCGATGAACCGCACCGCGTAGATTTGCTCGCCGATTCCGAGATCCTCCACCTTCCCGACGACCTTGAGGTCCGTGGAATCCACGCCGAGGACGTATACGCCGTTGGTGAGGCCGCCGCCCGCGGGAGCCCAACTCTCGTTGGTCGTGGCGATCCGCAGATAGCCTTCGTATTCGCCGAGCGAGTACTGGTTCAACGGACGTCCGGGGACCAGGCCGCTGGCGATGTAGTCCGTGCCGGCCTCGGTAAAGGCGAGCTTGTGGACCATGGTGTCCTGGCGCGAGCCGTCGAGGGTCCAGTCGTAGTTGGTGTCGGTGACATAGAGAGCGTTGAGGCTGGCGTAGATCGTCCCGGCGTTCGCGGTGATGGCCGTCGCTTTGAAGGAGGCGCCCGGATCGTCCAGATCGATCGTCACGACGGTGGTGATCTGGTAGCCGTCGCCGACGATGGGGCGATAGAAGCCGTCCCACGGGGTGGTGATCCCTTCCCGCGATTGACCGTCGGAACCGGTCACGGTGTATTTGGGCAGCCAATCATCGAGCGGCACGTCCTGCAGGGGAATGGGGCCGTCCGGCGGCTCGGGCCAGGTGGTTGTAACCAGATAGAGGCGATTGGCGATGACGCGGCTTTCAGCCAGGGTGCCGTCGAATTTCAGCGTGGTTTGTTTGACCGGGTTGGCGGGGTCGGACACGTTGAAAACCGTGACCGTGGTCTTGCTCGAATCCTCCTGCCAGGGCATGGGGGCGATGTCGGCCTGCGCGACGGTGGCGATGCCGGGGCCGCCTTCCATGTAGCCGTAGGACCAGCCGCGCGACAGCGCGATCAACTGCGTGCCGCGAAGGTAGATCTGATCCGCGCCCTTCTCCAGGGTGATCGTGGCGACTTGGGTCATGGCGTCGGGCGGCGTGGCTTTGACGATGTGGATCTTCGGGCTCCGCAGCCAATAGATGTACTGGCCGTCGTTCTTGACGATGTCGCTCTCGTCAACGCCGAGTTCCTGGATCGTGGTGGTGGAGTAGGGGGCCTCGCCTTCGGATCCCTCCCCGCCGGTATTGCCCTTGTCGGAC
The DNA here is from genome assembly GCA_026647385.1 of Phycisphaerae bacterium. GTDB lineage: Bacteria > Planctomycetota > Phycisphaerae > UBA1845 > PWPN01 > JAPKGY01. Next base: position 2,108 of record JAPKGY010000687.1, read on the forward strand.
ATGTCATTTTGCGGGGCGGCTGCCGGCGTCGGGAAGAGACCGAAGAACCATCCGCCGCCGTAAGTGCGGCTGTCGGTGTAACGGTCATTCGCCTGCTCGATGAAGAACTGTCGTAACTCCTCGGGCGATCCGAACGCGCGCAGGCCTGGCGTACGCTGTGTGTTGTCCTCGGGCGGCTGCCACAGGTCGAAGCAGTTCGCGCCGCTGATCATCAGGACCAGCGCGGCTGAAAGCAAGCCGCAGATCCCGGTTGGACAATTCCGGCGAGGACGAGCGGTCTGGTGCAGTTGCATGGTACGGTAACCCCTTTCTGGAATGTGGATCCTGAAACGCCCGGGCCACTTGTTTATTTTAAGCGGGGCTTACGTGTCTCCGGCAAGAGGAGCTTCGGTCCCAGCCTCGGCCACCCGGCCGACCCTTGGCGTATACAAGTACTGACTGACGGCCAGCCGTCCTGCAGGGTGCCGAACACCCATCATAATGGGTCCCCAGGTTTCCGCCTCAAGCCTTCCGCGGCGATCAGCGGCGTTTCGCCCCGGCGAGCCGGTTGCGATGGGGTCCATGGCACGGGGTTGCCAGCCCGTGAACCCTCGTTCCGTGGTCGGGGCTGGCAGCCTGACAAACATGGGCAAGATGCCCGTGCCACAGGCCGGCCACATCGCAACCGGCGCCGTTCCGGCAAAC
>JAPKGY010000688.1 GCA_026647385.1 Phycisphaerae bacterium
AAACGCGCCTTCGTATTGCATCATCGCAACGGTGAGCCGCGGTAATGCAGCCGGCGGCGTCTGCGCGCACAGGCGCGCGGATAAATACAGAACTGCTGTCAACACAATCAGAAGTCTTCTCATGCCCATCGCGTCCGTGTTGTTCGAGCACGACGCCTATACGCAGGACGTGCAGGTCGGCATGTGCCCCTGGCCGAAGGCGCCCGAGGAACAGAACGAACTGTTCAACCGCTTCGGCCGAAAGTTGCGCAGCGTTTTCGTCTACGCCCGCTATCTGGGCGTGCGGACGTGTATGGGGACGGAGGCGCCGCTGGTCGTGCCGAAGGAAGTGAAGGAACGCATGCTCGCGGGGCGGACGACGACGCAGCCCACGAGCGAGGACGTGCAGCGGCTGTACGAGGGGATGTTCACCCGGATCATGAAGACGCATCCGCTGGACGCGTACTGGTTCTGGACGCCCGAGAACTGGACGTGGCAGGACGTTTCCACCGATCAGGTGGAGGCGACGATCGCGGACATCAAACTGGCGATCGCCGCCGCCCAGAAGGTGGGGGCGCCGTTCATGCTGGGCACGTGCGGGTGGGTGCTCGGGCCTCAGTATGACCGCTCCTTGTTCCACAAGGTCCTGCCCGAGAACATGTTTCTGAGCTGCATCAACCGGGCCGTGGGCCACGATCCGGTGGAGCCGGGGTTCGAGCCCGCGGAGCGCTGGGAAAAGTGGGCGATCCCCTGGCTGGAGGACGATCCCGCCCTGATCCTTCCGCAGTTGTGGGTGGGGCGGATGCGCAAGGACGCGCTGGATGCGAACCGCTATTCGTGCAGCGGATTGCTGGGCATCCATTGGCGGACGCGGGTTTTGGGGCCGAACGTGTCGGCCCTGGCGACGGCGGCATGGGACATGTCCACCTGGCGCGATCGCCAGCCGACCGACGAGAAGAAGCGGTTCATACCCTCTGAAGACTTCTGGATCGATTGGGCCAAGACCCAGTTCGGCGCCGAAGCCGGCGGGAAGGCGGGCCAGTTGTTCGCCCGAATCGATTGCCGCTTGCCGCGGCCCGCGACCTGGGTGGGGGGGCCGGGCGGTCTCAACGCGGACAAGCGCCCGTGGGCCGAGGTGAGCAAGGAATACGCTTTCGTGGACGAACTCGCGGCTCTGAGACCCACGGTGAAGGGAGACGTCAACCTGGATCGCTTCGACTGGTGGCTGAACCAGATGCGTTATCTGCGTGCGACCGGCCGGCTGTGCTGTCTCTGGGCGCAGTTGGACGAAGCCATGGGCAAGGTGAAGGCCGAAAAGGATGCCGCGGCCCGAAAGCGGCTGGCGGAGGAGACCGCCGTGCCGTTGCGCAAGGAGATGGTCGCGACGGTTAGCGAGGTATACGGGTATCTGCTGGCGACGGTGGGGAACACCGGCGAGATGGGGACGATCGCCAATTGGGAGCAGCACCTGTTCCCGGTGCTGCTGGACAAGCCCGGCGAGGAGTTGGCGGAGGCGTTGGGGCTTGCGGAGAAGGGTACTGCCGCAATGCCGGCCGGCACCGTGCTGGGTAAGGCGTACGAGGGTCAGGCCCGGATGTTCGTGCCGGAGGTGCGGGGCAACGTGCTCGAAAACGAACCGTTGAATCTGCGTGTCATCGTGCTCGATCGGGAGCCCGCCAAGGAAGTGGCGGTTCACTGGCGGCCGCTCGGCCAAGGCGAGTATTCGGTCGTGGCGGGCAGGGCCGTGGCGCGCGGGGTTTGGACCGTCACCCTGCCGGCCGATGCCCAGCCCGGCCGGCCGTTCGAATACTACGTCTCCGGGTTGACCGCCGGCGGTACGGCCCTAAACTTCCCTGTCGGGGCGCCGGAGGTGACCCAGACGGTGGTGACGACGCCCCTGGAACGGTATCGGTGAATCGGAGAGCCGGATGATGACCAGGAGGCATGTATTCATGGCGGCGGCGTGGGTGTGGGGCGCCGGAACGATGGCGTCGGCGGAGTGGAAGGTCGGGGTGCGCGACGCATACCTGGCCGACCTGGACGCCGATTCGGTCTGGTCCGCCGCCAAGAAGGTCGGGATTCCCGTTCTCGAGGTGGTCGTTACCAGCGATCTGTCGTGCGATCGGTTGTACGAGGGCAAGGAGAAGCCGTACCGCATCGACACGCCCGAGAACCGGGCGAAGCTCCTGGAGGCCGCCAGGAAGAACGATTGCGAGCTGGTCGCATTCTGCGCGGTCGTGCCCCTGCCGAAAAACGGCAACGAAGACTGGGCGGTCGAGTGGATTTCCAAGGTCGCGAACGCGGCGGCTGACATGGGGGTGCCGCTGGTGTACATGCCCCTGGGCGGGCGGGAGCTGCCGCAGGAGCAGTTCGTCGAGCGGGCGACCGCCTTCATCAAGAAGGTCGCGCCCGTCGCCCGGGCGACCAAGGTGCACTTGACCATCGAAAACCTCGGCCCTTACCTGAACAGGCCGGAAGTGCTGGCCCCGCTGCTGATGGCTGCGAAAGACGGCGAGGTGGGTCTGGCGTTCGATCCAGCCAACATGTACTGGTTCGGGTATCCGCGAGACAAGATTTACGATCTGGTGAAGATCTTTGCCCCGTACGTGCGGTACCTGCACGTCAAGAACGCGAAGTATCCGCCGGACAAGCGGGACTCGCAGCGTGAGATGGGCTGGGAGTACGGCAAGTACGCCGTGCCCGTGCGCGAGGGCGATCTGGATTGGGAACGTATCCTGGGGGTTCTTTTCGACGCCGGTTTCAAGGGGAATATTGTGATTGAAGACGACAGTCTGCAGAAATT
>JAPKGY010000689.1 GCA_026647385.1 Phycisphaerae bacterium
GGGATTTACATGATGAATCCATTGACGATAGACGGTTTTTTCGGTGCAACGCCCTTCGCATAATATATAAAATCTACTCAAAGGCGGGGGCGCGGCGCCAAGTGCGGGGGGTCCTTCGAGGACCTGCCGCGGAATGGGGACGGTCCTATTCGCCCCGTCCAAGGTGAACCCGCGCGCGACACCAGCCTGGGTGCATCACAAAACTTCCGCAAAACCCTTGCGCGCCTGGGTTGCCAAAGCATCAGTTCGAGAAGAAGGCGGGCTCGTGCCGGTTTTGTGATAGCCTCATGTTTTTGGGACGATGAATCCGAAGCAGTCGGTGCGATTCCCAAGGGGTCCGAATGGGGCATCTGTGGGGAAAGCTTCACAAGCCGGTGGGGGTCGTTTGGCCTGGGGATCGGTGGACCGACCCGCGAAAGGGGGCCGTCCGATAACCGGACGATTTTACCATGACTGTAACCATTCTTTTTTAGTTTTTCTCCCGGTGACGGGATTTTGCCTTGCAACGGGGTGTTTGTCGGGGTATTATCACTGCGTGGACAAATATTCATCTCTGTCTTACTGGGTGCCCCAGAGGCAGTCCGGAGGCGTGTCCAGATAGGCCGGCGATGACTCTTGCGGGAGGTTTCTAGACCTCGGAGTGGAACGGCAAGACTGCTTTGATAGGAGATTGGGAAACATGAAGCGCTTCACAATTGGCTCGGTGGTGTTGGGGATGGCTTTGTTGGCGGCGTCGACGGCCAGCGCCTCGCTGACCGCGACGATCATCAACCCGCTGGACAACTCCAGCTCGATTCTCCTGCCGTTTGATTCGAGCACGTTCAACGTGACGATTCAACTGCAGACGGATGAGCCGCTGACGGCCCTGCTCCTGAAGCTTCAGGATATCACGGCCGAGCCGCATCCGAGTTCCTACTTCACGATCAACTCGGTCACGTTCGCGTTCCCGGAGGATGAGGAGTACCAGTGGCATCAGCCCACCGGTCCGGGGGACCCGCTGGTCGATCTGCCGTCGCTTCCGCAGGAGTTGAACGCCGGCAACAGCTACACCAGCGGCGCGATCGGCGACGTGCCCGAGGCTCTCCAGACGGGGATCGGCACGTTCAACTTCGCCACCCTGAACATCACCCTGAGCAATCCGGTGGTCGGGCAGGAGTTCTACCTGAACCTGGCGGACATCGCCTACGGTGACGCGGACGGCTTCGAGCAAGTCGGGTCCGCCGGCACCAGTTTCCATGTCACGGTCGTGCCGGCTCCCGGTGCGACGGTCCTGGGTATGATCGGTCTGGGGATGGTGGCCTGGGTCCGGCGTTATTCGCAGCGCAAGCAGGCGAACGCCGCCTGATGGCCTCGCTTCCGGCGGCCGGCCGATGCCGCTCCGGTTTCAACGGGCGCCAGGCCGGGCCGACAGGGGGTTAAGGACAGGGGAAAGGGATGCGCCGTTCATTGACAGATCCATGGGCAGCGGTCGCGACCCGCATGGCGAATCGAGCCAGGGCGGGTGAATTCACGGCGACCAGGACGGCTGCGGGACTGCGATCGACCGCGGAGTGGGGCAGCGGGGCCGCGCTTCACCTCGTTGTGGCCACCCACATGGCGATCGCGACTTGCCGATCTGCCTCGCGCACACCCTTCACGAATCCGTGTCAAATTCGATGTTCCAATAACGGATCTGCGAATCCCGCTTCGGCGGCCAGGTCCATATCGTTATGGTTTTGCCGGTAATCATCGGTGCGTCAGACCGAGCCGGTGCGGGGAAAAGTAGATAGGCGTAAAGAACGGCCCGGGTTGCCTTGGGAGAAGGTATCTTCGTGTTGAGCGAGGATGGGGTGGCCTGGCGGTGTGCTCAAGCGATGGAGTGGGTCATCATGACACGAAACTCAAAGCGGAACATGTGGACGATGGTGCTGGCGACGGCCGCCTGTTCGCTGATCCTCGCAGGGTCGGCGGCGGGGCAGACCGTGGCCAACGGAAACTGCGAGAGCGGTAACTGGGGAGGGGCCACCGATGCCGGCCGTCTGACCAGTTGGTCGAGAGTGTGCGTGGCATGCCCGGGCAACCTGGGGAATATGATTTACGGGTCCCTGACCGAGGGCGTCGCCAACGCGGGTGGGGTTACGACGAGTGATGGTACCGATTTCGCCGCCATGTACTCCAACACGGACACGCACGAGATCTACCTGCAGCAAACCATCACCAGCGGGGTTACCGATGGTAATTCCTATACGGTGAGCGGCTTTGGCTACTGCAGGCGTAGCGGATCGCGGGTCAAGCTTAACGCGCTGCCTGCGGGAGGCACGGAGGTGCCTGGTACGGTCCTCACGACCACCGGCTCGTGGCAGCCGATTTCGGTGACGGCCAGCGCCAGCGCGACAGGCATCACCATCCGCGTGTATTTGAGGAACGGAGCCACTCCGACGACGCACTTTGCTTCGGGATTCGACGCCATCACGATTGCCTCGGCCTGCACGCCGCCGGCCGTGCCGGGCGCTCCGGATCTGGCCGCAGCCGACGATACGGGCTCGTCCAGTACCGATAACCTCACCAAGAACACCGCCAATCTGACGATGAGCGGGACGGCTACGTCCGGCACGATCAAGATCAAGGAAGGCGCTACAGTCCTGGCTACCGGGACGGTGGCTGAATACGCCAGCGGTATCGATATCTCGCTGTCGGAGGGCGTACACAACATCACCACCATCGAACGGAAAATCCCTTCAGATGTTCAGGAACTAACCTGGGCGGGGCTGAATGATCTGCCCTATGGCCGGTAT
>JAPKGY010000069.1 GCA_026647385.1 Phycisphaerae bacterium
AGGCGATGGGATGCTCGGGCCGGCCGGCGACCTGAGGGGAAACGAGTGATGTCCCCTTTTCCTCGGGCCTTTTCCTCGGGTTTTCCTCGGGGGTACATGCACGATGAGGGAGGAAGGCGGCTTCGCGCGGCGCGCAAAAAAACCAAGCCGGGCGCCGCGCCCGGCTTGGTGCCGCGTAGACTCCACCGCCTACGAAAACAGTTTGTTCACGCGCACGGCGGAGTGATCCGCCGGCGGGTTGCGATCAATGTCGCCAGCCGAACCCGAAGCTCACCGCGTGGCTCCGATGGTGCCCGTGGTAGCCGCCATACCAGACGCGGGAGTAGTAAGGCCGGCTGTAATGCACATACCCGTACGAGCGATACACCGGGGCCGCGTAGTAGACTGGTGCCGAGTAGTACACGGGTGTGGGGACCGCGACCACGGGGGCCGGCGCCACGACCGGCGCCGGCGCCACATACACCGGGGCCGGGTAGTAATAACCGGTGAAGCATTGCGCCTGGGCCGTCGTCGCGGCCGCCGCGACCAGCAGAACGCCCGCAATCACAATCGAGTTTTTCGAAGTCAACATGGCTGTTACCTCCTTCTCGCCGGCTGTCCACAGCCCTCATGGCCGCCCAGCCGTCTTTCTCCGTTGCCCCGGTCCCGCATCCAGCCGGCATGCGCCCGTCCGGAACGCGCGACCGTCGCTATCTTAGACAGTGGTCAGGCCGAAAAAGTTTGCATGAAGATACTAATCTTTTTCGCCCGGCTCGGACCCGGTTTTTAACCCGGCGATGTTGGCTCAGTGGCGGCCCAGCCCATCTCGTGTGAGTGTAACTATTTTGTTTGACTGATGTTACGACTGCTTTCGCGAATCAACCTCAGGAGCCGCATGAACTCTGCCCGGTCCTCCTCGGAGAGCGCTTGCAGGAATTTCTGGATGGTCCCGAGCTTGATTTCGCGGTACAGGCGGTGGGCTTCTCGGCCGGCGGGGGTGAGGGTGACGTCGATTTTTCGTTTATCGGCCGGGTTGATCCGGCATTGGACGAACGACTTGGACCCTTTGTTTTCCAGTGACCGGATGATCCGCGACATCTGGGCGGGCAGCACGCCGATTTCGCGCTGGATTTCGCCGACCGTGTACGTTCGGCCAGTCGCCTTCGCGAGCAGGTCCAAGGTCAGGAACTCGGTCTCGGTCAGGTCGGGATGCTTCTTGCTCTTGGCTCGGGTCTGGGCGAGCCAGGTTTCACGGGAGAGCTCGAAGATTTCATCCGCAAACTCCTGTAATTGCTCGGCTTGTTGAAACTGAGGCACGGTGGTTTCCTCGGAAATGGACGCGTCTTTTGGGGTCCGAAGGTCGGCCCGCGGGCGTCGCCGGCTGGTGGGTCGACCCACCCCATCTTTATGCTACTGCGGGGTTTAACGGCGGTCAATAACTCATCTCCGGCAGGCAACTATTCGATCGGCCAAACAATTGGCCTCTGGTGATTAAAGCACGACGGAGAGGGAGTTCGCCGGGCGTGGCACGAGCCGCGTTTGGGCGGTAAGCTTTGCCTGCGGGCGAGCGGGAAGGCCGTGCGCCGGGAGGCTGGTTGAAAGTGGGTTAACGCACATGAAGACAGCGATCGTCATCCTGGCGGGAATGCTCGCAGCGGTCTCGACCACTCAGGCCAGCGAATTCCACGTGGCGGTTGACGGCAAGGACTCCAACCCCGGATCGCGGGCCGCGCCGGTCCTCACGATTCAACGGGCCGCGGATCTCGCGCAGCCCGGAGATGTCATCACGGTACATGAGGGCGTCTACCGGGAACGGATCAACCCGCCGCGCGGGGGGCGGTCCGACTCGGAGCGGATCGTCTACCAGGCGGCGCCGGGTGAAAAGGTCGAGGTCAAAGGTTCGGAAGTCGTCACGAACTGGGTCAAGGTTCGAGAGGACACCTGGAAGGCGACGATACCCAACTCGGTCTTCGGCGAGTTTAATCCCTACCGCGATTTGATTCACGGCGACTGGTTCAATCCCAAGGGCCGCGACCATCACACCGGTGCGGTTTACCTCAACGGGGAGTGGCTGGCTGAGGCAGCCACCCTGGCGGACGTTCTGCAATCCGTCGGGACCCTGCCGCTCTGGTTCGCGCAGGTCGACGAGCAGCGCACCACGATCTGGGCCCAGTTCAAGGGGGTCAACCCCAACGAGCAGTTCGTCGAGGTCAACGTGCGCCGAACGGTTTTCTATCCGGACCAGCCCGGCAGGAACTACATTACCGTGCGCGGCTTCACGATGCGCCATGCCGCGACCCCCTGGGCGCCGCCGACAGCCGAGCAGATCGGCTTGATCGGCACGCACTGGAGCAAGGGCTGGATCATCGAAAGCAATGTGGTCAGCCACTCGATGTGCTCCGGGATCGCGCTGGGCAAGTATGGGGATGAATGGGACAACACGTCGGCGAATACGGCTGAGGGCTACGTCAAGACCATCGAGCGCGCCCTGCAAAACGGCTGGAACCAGGAGACCATCGGCCATCACCTCGTGCGCGACAACACGATCTCCCATTGCGAACAGACCGGCATCGTCGGCAGCCTGGGAGCCATTGTCAGCGTGGTGACCGGCAACACGATCCACGACATCCACGTGCGAAAGCTGTTTTCGGGAGCGGAGCAGGCGGGCATCAAACTCCATGGCGCGATCGATGTGGAGATCAGCCGCAATCATATTTACCGCACCAACCGGGCACTTTGGCTGGACTGGATGGCCCAGGGAACCCGAGTGACCGGCAATCTCTTTCACGACAGCGACGGCGAGGACCTGTTCGTCGAGGTCAACCACGGGCCGTTCCTGGTGGAAAACAATGTTTTTCTTTCCAAAACGACGCTGCGCGACATGTCGGAAGGCGGCGCCTATGCCCACAACCTCATCGCCGGCGGCATAATGACCAGACCCGAGTTGGGACGCTCGACGCCGTACCATAAGCCCCACTCCACCGCGGTGGCTGGTTTCCGCAAGACCGTGGGCGGCGACAACCGTTTCCATAACAATGTTTTTGTGGGGTTCAACGGCCTGGCGGACTACGACGCCGCGAGCCTGCCGATGTGGGTGGACGGCAACGTGTATCTCAAGGGCGCCAAACCCTCCAAGCACGATCGCTGTCCGCTCGTCAAGCCGGAGGTCGACCCAGCGATCAAGCTGGTCGAGTCAGCCGACGGCTTTCACCTCGAACTGAGGCTCGGCCCCTTGGCGGCGACGGGGTGCTCGCGGAAGCGGGTGACCACCGAACTGCTCGGCCGGGCGGCCATTCCCGACCTGCCCTACGAACAGCCGGACGGCACGCCCATCCGGGTAAACACCGACTACTTTGGCAAGCCACGAAGCGACGAAGACCCGACGCCCGGGCCTTTCGAGGGCATCGGCGAAGGAGTCGTGAGGCTCAAGGTGCGGTGAACGACGGCGGGGGACGCCATGAGCCCTTCGGTATGGGGCCCGGGGGCGGGACTGAGGCTCGCACCCTGGATCCGGCGCCTCTAGTTACTTCTTAAAGCCGCCAGACACCTCAACGTCATCCACCCACATGGTGTGGCCGTTGCACGTCAGGCCCGATCCGATCAGTACGGTGTCGAACGGAAAGCTGTCGGAGCGGGCGACGGCTTCCAGCAGTGTGTCATCCACATAGAAACGGACCTCATCGCATACGATCTCGATCCGCATGAGGTGCCAGCCGGGGCTGCGCGTGACCGTCGCCAGCTCGTCGAGGTTGTACCAGCCGGTGCACGGGGATGCGCAACTCGCTGTGACACGACTCTGGTACCGGGCTGCGCTGTATACCTCGCCGGGAGCGGTGACGGCGTTGTGTACTCCGATGGCCACCAGGTTTTGCAGCGTACCGCTGTTATACGCTCCTCCCGAATAACTGCGCAGCTGGCAATACTGGCGGGCGCCTTCCCATTGTGTTGAAGTTCCATTTGGATCCAAGTAGATACGAAAGCTGAGATTCAGCGGAGCCGCGTCGGTCCCGTCGATTTGCCCGTCCAGGCTGCGATAATAGACTCCCGTGCTCGCCGGTGTGACCAGTTTGAGCGATTTAGCCGTGTAGCCGAACGCGTCGTCGAGGGTGTAGGTTGTTGGAGCGGTCTTGCTCCACACCGTGTCCAGCGCTGCCTGGTTGGCGTAGGCGTTGAAAGCTTCGCTGATCCGTTTGATCGGCGAGAAGGGGAGGTTTTCGCCGGAATAGTAGCGCTGAAAGATGCCGAAGTCGTCAGCGTCGAGGTCAGCGTCCCGGTCGAGGTCGGGGGCGAGATATCCGCGGCAATCGGGCGCCAGGCTGCACGCCGGATAAGGTGTGGACGGCCCGGCGACGCAGGCCTGGAAAACGGCGAAGTCGGCCTGGTCCACGTCTCCGTCGCGGTCGAAGTCGAAGGGGAAGGGCGGCGGGCAGCCGACGGCATCCGCCGTTGCGCCGGGGACGGTGCCTGGGCAGAGATCGCACGGGTCGCCCGCGCCATCGTTGTCCAGATCGTTCTGATTTGCAGTGGCGATCGTCGGGCAATTGTCCATGCAGTCGTTTACACCGTCCCCGTCAGTGTCGCGCGGACCCCATTGGGCCCAATGCAGGGAGGCGCTGCCACCCGCGATCGTGAAGGCTCCGCCCGCGACAAGAGTGTTTTCGTGGACGGTTAGCGCGATCACGGCATCGTTCAACCCGCTGCCCAGCGCGGACCAGCTGGTACCGTTCCACTGGGCGATACGGTTGCTCGCCGCGCCCCCGGCGACCGTGAAGTCGCCTCCGGCGATCAGCGTGCCGTCGTATACGGTCAAGGCCCGCACTCCGTCGTTCATGCCGCCGCCCAAGTCGGACCAATCTATGCCGTTCCATTGGGCGATATGCTGAGCATCGACGTTTCCAGGAAGGGACGGGAAAAGGCCGCCCGCAATCAGGACGTTGTCGTACACGGCCAAGGCGTTCACCGCGTTGGTCATCCCACTGCCCAGCGCGGACCAGTTGGTGCCGTTCCATTGGGCGATATATTCGGCGCTGGTCCCTCCGGCGGTGGTGAAGGAGCCCCCCGCAATCAACTGGCCCCCATGTACCGTGAGGGCATACACTTCCCCGCTCATCCCGCCGCCCAGGGTGGACCAGGTGCTGCCGTCCCACCGAGCGATATAATTGACGCTGCCGCCGTCGGCGGTGGTGAAGCTGCCTCCTGCGATCAGCTCGCCGTTGTGGACCGTGAGGGCCGCCACCGGGCCGTCCATCCCCCCGCCGAGTGCGGACCATTCGGTGCCGTTCCATCGGGCGATGCGATTGGCGCCGACCCCGCCCGCGGTGGTGAAACTGCCTCCCGCGATCAGCATGTCGTTCCAGACGGTCAGGGCGCTCACGCGTCCATTCATTCCGCTGCCCAGTGCGGACCAACTGCTGCCGTCCCACTGGCCGATCCGATTGGCGCCGGTTGCTCCGGCAGCCAGGAAATCGCCGCCAGCGACCAGTTTACCGTCATACTCGGTGAGGGCCCTTATGGTGTTACTCGCCCCGTTCCCATTGCTCAGGGCGGACCAATGGTAGCCGTTCCATTGGGCGACGTTGTCGCTGCTGACGCCTCCGGCCGTGCTGAAGCTGCCTCCCGCGACCAGATTGCCGTTGTACGCGGTCAAGGCGAGGACGGTGGAGTTCATCCCGGAGCCCAGTGCGGACCAACCGGTGCCGTTCCATTGGGCGATTTGTTTGGCACTGGCCCCATCGGCGGTGGCGAAACTGCCCCCTGCGATCAGCAAGCCGTCCCAAACGGTCAGGGCATATACCGAGGAGCCTCCCACGACACCGCCCAGCCCGTAGCCCATTGCGGACCAGGTGCTGCCGTTCCATCGGCGGACGTTGCCCGTCGAGTTACCTCCCACGATGAGCTCGCCGCTGTACACAGTCAGGGCCTTTACCGTCCCGGGGTAGCCGCTGCCCAGCGCGGACCAGGTGCTGCCGTTGTACTGGGCGATGTTATAAGCGCTGAGGCCCCCGGCGCCGGTGAAATAGCCGCCAACAATGAGTTTGTTGTCGTAGACGGTCAGGGCGTAAGGAGTGGGCAAGTCCTCGAAGTGAGTGAGCGTGCCCAGCGTCGACCAGGTGCTGCCGTCCCACTGCTTGATGGAATAACTGACCGCCGCGATGAGCATACCGTTGTACACGGCCAGCGCTTCCACGGGGCCCCCGGGGCCGCTGCCCAGGGCGGACCAGTTGACACCGTTCCATTGGGCGATGTAGCCGGCGCTGTTGCCCCCGGCAGTGGTGAACCATCCTCCCGCGATCAACGCTCCGTCGTACACGGTCAGGGCCTTCACCGACCCGTTGAAGCCGCTGCCCAGCGTGGCCCAGGTGCTGCCATTCCATCGAGCGATGTAGCTGCTGCTGACACCCCCGGCGAGCGTGAATGATCCGCCCATGTACAGCGCCGGTCCGCTGCCGTCATCCCAGACCGTCGTTGCACGAACCGCCTCATTCGCGCCTTGGGCACCGGAGCCCACTTGCCAGGTGGATGGGCATTGCGCTTGTGCGCATGGAGCGGCCGTTGCGGTCGCCAGGGTGGCCACAGCGGACGCGAACGCGCCGCAGAGTCCCCCGGGGCGGCGGCAGTGGCTTCCCGCTCCCGTCATCGCAGTTCCGACCCTGGTGAGAAAGGATTGGATCATTGTTCCGCCTCCAGAGGACATTACCACTACATACCATATCACGTACGAGAGTGTTCATGTACGCGCAAGAGTTCCTTGATAAACCACAGGCCTATGTCAGGTGGCGGACTCGGACGCACCGCGGACCGCCCATCCGGCCCGATCTCGCGGATTCACAAAGCGGGTGCCTCCACCGCAAGCCGCCGTCGCCATCCAGACGCGCAGCGAAACCGAGCGGCACGAAGACCCGATCAACACCATCCGGCAAGGTTTCGCTCCGGACTACCCATTACCGTGCTGACTTGATAAACTGAAGTATTGCTCGGGCGCGCCGCAGATTCAAGAAGGTCGATCTCGGAAATGCGTTTTTTTTTCGCGGCTCACAAGGGTGACCCGATGTCGCTACACGCTCGTTGTGTCGAAATCGCTACATGGGCGACTTCTTCCACGATGTTCGCGGGCTTTTCTTTCGGAGGCGGGAGATGCCGCCATACTAATCGGCACTTCATCGCTTGCGTGCTCGCGAAGGGCGACGTTCGGGGGTCGTGGCGGGTGGAAGTATTCGCGGTTTCCCGGATGACTGAAGGATTGCCGCGGCCGCAAGGTGCCGAACGGATTTGTTTTTGGCGACGGGAGACGGAGTCCGAATTCAGTTTGACAGGATCGGCAGGATTCACAGGATAAGGTCCTCATTATGAGCAAGCCACGGATCGGGATCATCGGCGGGTCGGGATTGGGTGAGGCGTTGTCGCGCGGCGCGAGGGGCGAAGAGGTGCGAATCGAGACGCCGTTCGGGGCGCCGAGCGGGCCCGTGCTGGTGACGAACTGGGAAGGAGTGGACGTGGCCTTCCTGTCGCGGCACGGGCCCGGACATCTGCTGAATCCGTCGAACGTGCCGTACCGGGCCAATATCTACGCGCTGAAGAAACTGGGCGTGACCCACGTGTTGGCCAGCGGCGCGACCGGGAGTTTGCGCGAGGAGTTCGAGCCGGGGCATCTGGTGATCTGCGACCAGGTGATTGACAGGACGTTCAAGCGTGCGAGCACGTTCTTCGACGACGGATTGGTCGCGCATGTGGAACTGGCGGAACCCTTCTGCCCGAAGCTGCGGGCGCTGCTCATCGAGGTGGCGCGGACGATCGACCTGGTGGTGCATCCGGAAGGGACGTACGTGTGCATGGAGGGGCCGCAGTTCTCGACGGTGGCGGAATCGCGGATGCACCGGTCATGGGGCGGGGACCTGATCGGCATGACGTGCATGCCGGAGGCGAAGCTGGCCCGCGAGGCGGAGTTGAGTTACGCGATGATCGCGCTGCCGACGGATTACGATTGCTGGCGGCCGCACGCGCCGGGCAAGGATCGGACCGCGTTGATGAACGAGATCGTCGCCAATCTGAAGGCGGTCACCGAGAACGGGATTCAACTGCTGCAGGTGGCGGTGCCGATGCTGGCGGCCCGACTCGACGAGCCCTGGCCTTACGCGGACGCGCTGGCTCTGGCCATCTGGTCGGACAAGTCCAAGGTGGACCCAGCCACCGTGAAAAGGCTCGATCTGCTGGTGGGGAAGTATTTTTGAAATAGAAAAACGCTGAAACGCCGAAACGCCGAAACGGGGGAGGAAAAGTCAAAAAGTCAAAAGGAAACGCCGAAACGCCGAAACGCCGAAATGGTTGGCGTGCTCGGTGTTGGGTGGCTGGACTCGATGGGATATGGGGATTGTCTTTCGGATCTTGGCGACTTTGCCGGCCCTGGGTGTTGGCGCCGCGGATGGGCAAGCGCCGACGGTGGGGGTTCCGGCCGCTGGTGCGGTCCGGGTGGCCGAGAGCGTGGAGGCAGGTGCGGTACTGGCTCGGATCGCGGAGTTGGAGGCCCAGGGGCGATACGTTCAGGCGGTCCGGGAATACGAAGGGCTGCTGTCGGAGCACGGGGAGGCTGTGGTGCGGTCGGCCAACGGGGGCTATGCGGGTGTGAGGTCCCTGGTATTGCGTCGATGGGCGGCCTGGCCTGACCAGGCGAAAGAGGTATGTCGCGATCTGCTCGAATCGAGGGCGGCGGCCGCTTTGGCGGAGCTGGACGCCGGGGCGGGCCCGTGGGTGGTGATCCGCGAGGCGGAACGGTGGTGGCTCACGCAGTCGGCGGCGGATGCCGCGCTGCGGTGTGCGAAGGATCTGGCAGCCAACGGATGCACGGAGACGGCGGATTGGGTTTTCAGCAGATGGAGCGGCGCGCATCCGGAGTTGGCGGACGTTATTCGTGAGCCGGCCGCGGCTGGGGGGCATCGGACGCCCCCGACCTCGGCACCGGCCGATGGGCCGGGTATTGGGAGTCAAACTGCTCCCGAAATGGCTGAGGACATTCTTTGGACGGTCGATCTGCCGGGTCCGACATCGCCCACAACCACCCAGGCCGACGAAGCCCTCGTTTCGTCATCGAGTCTGCCGGCCGGGTTGCTGGGTCGGCTGGCGGTACTGGGCGATCGGCTCTTGGTGCAGGATTCAAGTCGTCTGTTCTGTTTTGGACTGTACAGCGGACGGGTCGAATGGGTGGCCGGCGAGCGACCTGAGGAGGCTCGTGCGGCGGGAGTGATGCCGTTCGATCCCGC
>JAPKGY010000690.1 GCA_026647385.1 Phycisphaerae bacterium
AGTCGAACCGCAGGTTGGCGGCCCCTCGCTTGACGCAGGTGATCCGGAACAGGAACGGGGCCGGCGCACCGACGATGATTCGTCCGCGGGGCGGGCGGCTCCGGTAGCCACCAGGGCCACCACGGTCCCCTCGTGGTCAGCCGCAATCGAGTCGTCTTCCAACTCTACCGAGCCGGCGAAAACCCATTGCAGCCGACCCACAGGCTGACCGTCGGCGCTTCTGCGCATCCAGGACTCGATCGGCACGGTCCGGAGTTTGCCGTCGAGGGCATCTCCCACTTCAATCTCGACCGGATCGCCCGTCGCGGGGGCCCGCCTGCCGGTCTCGTCATCGTAAAGTACTGGGTGGCCTGGACTTATGCCAATCAGACCGAGGGCCTGGAACAGGTGGAGCGGTCTGGCCTCGATCCGAACGATGCTCTCGTGTTCCCGGTTGTTGGGGGAACAGGCGAACAGCTCGATCAGCCCCTCCCGCAGGATGACGGTCGCATCCACCTCCACTTGGCGACGGCCCCAGTCGATTCGGATGCCCCGCTGATAGGGGACGACGCGGGGCTGAGCCGCGGCGGGGGACGGTGCGGTGGAGGTCGCGACGCCGCCCCCGGCTTGGCTGTCCCCCGGGTCGCCCAGCAGGACGGCGCAGGGCAGGAGCAGCAAAGGAACCAGCCGAACATGTCGACCGGCCTGTATGGATTGGAGATTTCCGGGCATCGTTGAACCGTTCCGGTCGACTCAGGGCCTCGGAGCCCGCTGTTTTCGGGCAGCCTCGACCGTATTGCGAAGCAGCATGGTCACGGTCACGGGCCCGACACCGCCGGGCACCGGACTGATCGCGCCAGCCACCTGGCCAGCCGACTCGAAGTCCACGTCACCGACGGTTTTGGACACCTCGTTACCGGCGGCGTCGGTGGCTTTCACGCGATTGATGCCGACGTCGATCACCACGGCCCCCGGCTTGACCATGTCTCCTGTGATGAGTCCAGCCCTGCCGGCTGCGACCACCAGCAGGTCGGCCCGGCGGGTATGGGCGGCCAGATCGGGCGTGAACTCGTTGCAGGCGGTAACGGTGGCATCCTTCTGCACGAGGAAGACGCTGACGGGTCGGCCAACCACCGCTCCCTGTCCGACGACGACCGCGTGGGCGCCGCGGAGTTCGATCTTCGTCTCGTTGATCAACTCGACGACTGCGAGGGCCGTGCATGGGGCGATGATCGGCTGGCCATAGAAAACGAACCCGATGTTGGCGGGGTTGACGCCCTCGACGTCCTTGTAGGGATCGATGTGGTATTGCAGCGCGTGGGCGTCGATCCAGGGCGGCAGGGGCAGATGGATCATGATCCCGGTGACGGCGACATCCCGGTTCAACCGTTCGATTTCGTGGGCCACGCAGAGCGCGTCGCACTCGACCGGCAGCCGCACGAGTTCGTAATCGATGCCGAGGGTCTCGCACTGCTTGGCCTGGGAGCGGGCGTAGACCATCGAGGCGGCCGACTCGCCGACCAGGACGGCCGCCAGCTTCAGCCGAATAGCGTCGGCCGCCAGCTCCCGCACCTGCCGGGCGACGTCGGCCTTCATTCGTTCCGCCACCTGCTTGCCGTCGATAATGGTCGCGGGCATGGTGTCCCTCGCAACGAACAACGGATGCATCTGCAGGCCGCGATTATAGAGGCTGACCGAAGGTGCGCCGAGAGCATGTGTTTTCCGCTCCGGGGGGAGCCTCGGCGCTCACATCAGAGCAGCGGATTCGCAGACGCCGGCGCCGGTTCTGGCGAAGCACTGGCGGGCGTCGACGCTCGAAAAGCGAACGAGCATTGGCAATCCTGGGGAAGGCACCGCCGAGGGCGCCGCTCGCCACGACGAGCGATGAGCCGGAGCGGCCGGCCGGGGCGTTGCGGCGTGGCCCGCACGCAAGGCGGATGCGGGCTTCAGCGGGGACGCGGCGTCTTGCGATACGCGTGGCCCATGTCGGCAGCCACAGTCAAGTCAGCCTGATCCGACGAGTCAAGAGAAAGGGCGCAAAAAGAAGGCCACTTTCGTGGCCTTCCCATTTCTGAAACCTGAACGGTTTAGTAGCGCCGATTGCGGCCGCCGCCGTAACCACCGCCGCCGCTGCCGCCGCCGCGGTTCTCCCGGGGCTTGGCTTCGTTTACGGTGAGGGCTCGTGTGCCGTGCGTTTGGCCGTTGAGGGCCGAGATCGCCGACTGAGCCTCCTGGTCGCTGCTCATTTCCACGAAACCGAAGCCTTTGCTTCGGCCGGTCATGCGGTCGTTGATCACTTCCGCGCTGTTCACCGTGCCGTGCTGTGCGAACAACTGCTGCAGATCAGAGCTGCTCACATCGTAACCCAGGTTCCCGACATACAGTTTCTTGCCCATCGATTATCTCCTATGCGAGGGCGTTGCGACCCGCCTTTTGCTTTCCGAGTCGCGTGTGAAAGAGGCCAACATTCTGGCCTAAAAGGTAGGATGGACGACTGAGAATAGTACCAGACCTGAGATGCTTAAGTCGCAAGTCCGAAGCTCATTCGGCAAACCAACCGGACACACTATAGCACAGGCCCGCCGAAATGTACAGCGTCGGGTTCCCCGGGGTGGCAGAATGCCCCCACCCAATGCTCCGCAACCCTTGGCAGGCGGAATCGAAATCGAGGCCGTCCGGATCGCCGCCGGGCAAATGCACGAAGACCCGGCGATGGCGCAGCCGGCCCTCCGGCGTCAGCTCGAAGCGCAACACGCGCTCAAAGGCAGATTCGCAGAGATACAATTCCTTGC
>JAPKGY010000691.1 GCA_026647385.1 Phycisphaerae bacterium
CTACGTCCATTGTGGATTACGGCCATACGGCAGCTTATGCGTCGGGTACGGCGAACAACGCGTCCCTGGTATTGGCGCATCAAATAGATCATCGATTGAAATCCAGCTCAGGTATTGCCGCCCGTCGCCGACCACGCCGCCCAGTCCCGCCTTGAACGGGCCGAGCATGCGGGTCAGCGCCCCGCCGTCCGCGCTCAGGACCATTCCGATCCGCGGATTCACAACGCGGATGCCGGCGGCGCGGGCCGGTTCCGCGGCGGATTCCCATTCTCGACAAACTTCCGAAAGAAACCCCTGGCCGGGCGGGCTGTCCTCGTCCACCGACTCGTCGCCGCGATGGCCGTAGAACCCGATGGCGGATGCGCTGATCAACACGCGGGGCTTCCTGTCCAGTCCCGCGAGCGTGCGGCTGAGCAACGACGTGCCTTTCGATCGGCTCTCTCGGATCACCCGTTTGCGATCCTTCGTCCATCGACCGGCCGCGATGTTCTCCCCAGCCAGGTGAACGACTGCGTCCAAGCCTTCGATCCTTGCAGGTTCCAGATCGCCCGTATCGGGGTTCCAGAAGATCTCAGCACTGTTTGCCCGAGGCTCGCGCCGGACCAACGCGAAAACCCGATGCCCCTGGTCTCGAAGCGTGCCGCACAGTCGGCGGCCGATCAGCCCCGATGAACCGCTGACAAGGATCCGCATGGGGTCGCGACTCGAGGTGCCCGGGTCCGACATGACACCGCTCCGACCAGATCGAATTGAGCCGACCCGCCCGACGAGGGAGACTCACCCTATTAATACACCACCCCCCCTCCGCACACCATCGGCGAGGGAGGGGAGGTGAAAGCGCTGGCTGGCGACTATCGGCGGCTGCCGTTGATCAACCCCATGACCTCGGTCCGTGAGGCGGCGTTCTCCTTGAACACCCCGCGCAGAGCCGAGGTCACCATGGTTCCGTCGGGTTTCTGCACGCCGCGCATCCGCATGCACAGGTGTACCGCCTCGACCACCACGACGGCCCCCTTGGGCGCCAGGTGTTCCATCAGGGCGTCGGCAATCTGGCAGGTCATTCGCTCCTGGACCTGCGGCCGACGGGCAAACGCCTCGACCGTACGGGCGAGCTTGGATAAACCAACCACCTTCCCGTCGGGCAGATAGGCCACGTGGGCCTTGCCGTAGAACGGGAGCAAGTGATGCTCGCACAGGCTGTGGAAGTCGATGTCCCTCAACAGGACGATCTCGTCGTACTTCTCGTGGAAGACCCGTTTCAGGTGGGCGGCAGGATCGGCCTGAAGGCCCGCGAAGATCTCCTGATACATCCGGGCCACGCGTTTGGGGGTGTCCTTGAGCCCCTCGCGATCGGGATCTTCCCCGATGGCGATCAACAAGTCCCGCACGGCATTCTGGATACCCGTTTTGGAAAACCGCCCGGGCGGGCGCCTGGACGGTACACGAACCGACTCTTCATCCTTACCAACGAGTCCGAAACCGGCCTCGATCAGCGGCTGATGGATCAGCATTTTGTCTTCTCCTATGAGGGCACGGCCCGATGCCGGCCAAAGACCCGGCCCGGCCGACCGTTCCAAAACCGGGACATGGTAGGAGTCGACGCGGAGACTGACCAACGGGATTTGTGGTCTCCGGGGAGCGGCCCATCGCGGATGGCGCAGACTACGGCACGTCCCGCCCGCCGGTTGCGTCCCGCGGGTATTCGAGAGGCTGCGCGGGTCGCGAGGGCGACCGGGGGTCTCGGCACGAGGCCCGATCACGCACCTGCTTCCCTTGCGGCCATGGAAGAAACAGGGGGCTGCCGCTGTTATCCAGTTGGCTGTCCCTGTCATCCTCGGTTATCTTCGATTTACGCTACGCCTTGCGGTTCGGCGGACTGATCGTTTCGGCCGTTACTCCGGTTGCACTTCTGTTCTCGCTTTCCAGGGTGGCCTGGATTTGGTCGAAGACTCTGCTGCGCCCGCCGATGATCTGAAGCTTGAACTCCGTACGCAGCCGACTGTCGAAGAGGGCAATCCGCAGGCTCCTGGGGCCGATCGCGTACTGAATAACGAAGGCCCGGCTATTCGGCGTCCTGGCGAACTCCATGCCGAGCACATCGTCGGCGTAGATCATGTACCGGTGGGTGACGCCTTCGATCTGCACGCATCGGCTGGCGGGATGCAGGAGGACGGCGCCGATATCTTCGGGCGCGGCTTTGAGTTTCTGGAAGGTCTGTCCGTCTTCAAGGGAGAGGATCACCGGTTTCGACGAGCCGGTCCGTTCGACCGCCAAGCGGTCTGCGGCAACACGGCGGAGGAGTCGGACGTGAGCCTTCGCACAGTAGAATGCGCAGGCCAGGAATCCTGCACAGGCGCATCCCACGAACGCCATCGAAAGAGCCTCTTGGTCGGTGGCTCCCTTCTTCTCCGCCCGGCTGTTGACGGTCAGCGCAACGATGCCCGCGATCAGGAATCCGATGGTGAGCACCATCCCGATACGCATGAAGCGGGCATGCCGGCGCATGATGCTCGGTCCGTCGAGGTCGGTCCTGATGCAGTAGGAAAGGCCTGACTCGACGGCATCGGCCTCCGCCGCGGCGGGCGACTTCCGCCGCCATGCTGCCAGGAGTTCCTCGCTCGCGGCCACCGCCTCGGCCCGGAAGTCGGCCGGGGGTGGTGTTCGCTGGTCCATGGCGATCATCCCCTTACCCGGCGCGTGTCCCCGGTATCGTCGCTCCGCCGTCGGGCCTCTGTCCGCCGTCGGTCATGCGCCCCAGGTAATCGGGCAG
>JAPKGY010000692.1 GCA_026647385.1 Phycisphaerae bacterium
AGTAGAGGTCCTTGCCCCGGCGAACCGCCTCGATCAACGGCAGCGGGTGCCAGTGATCGGGAGTCGCCAGGAGGATCGCGTCGATGTCCTTGCGATCGACGACCTGGCGCCAGTCCTTGACGGTCTCGGGCGCCTTGCCGCCGTGCTCGGCCAGGGCGTCGATGATGCGCTTGAACTGCCCGTCGTCGACGTCACAAATCAGAGGGCATTCGATGTTCTTGCTGGCTTTGAAAAACGTCACCAGGTCGCGATACCCCTGCCCGCCGCAACCGATCAGAGCGAACCGGATGCGGTCGTTGGCCCCGAGAATCGAGGACCGGGCGGCTGCCAGCGCTCCCAACGGAACGGCGGCCGCCCGGGCCGCGCCGGCCGCTCCGACCGATGCCAACGATCGCTCGACGAATCGTCGCCGGGTTATCCTCGCCATGACCAAAACCCCCGTAAGCCATTCCCTGAACAGTACTTATAACACGCCATCACCGAGCCGTCCGCCCCTTGGGTTCGTCCCGAACCTCGAACCGATACCGCCCGGAAAGCAGATTGTAAACCAAGCGACCGGGCTCCGCACGCAGGAAGCGCACGCCCCGGGCGTCATCGGCCGACCGATCCTGCTCGCGCACCCGGGATGGATCGTTTGCTGGCAGATAGAGGGTGGCGGACGCTCCGACCGGGACCGTCGCCTCCAGCGCGAACGCATCGTCCGCGATCCGCCATTTGCAGGCGACGGGCCCGCGGACCGAGCGATACTCGCCGTCGGCCCAGGTCAGATCGCCGACGGGGTTGGGGCGGAGGACGAGCTTGTTCGCCCCGCAGGCGTCGTCGGCCACGGCGATGCCGGCCACGGCCTTGAAGAACCACTCGCTGACCGAACCGAACATCGGGTGATTGTGCGAGTAGACGTTATCGCTGAATTCCCAGTGTTCCCAGAGGGTGGTCGCGCCGCGTTCGAGCATATGGCCCCAGCCGGGGAAGGTCCTCTGGTTGACGATGGCGAAGGCAACGTCCGCCCGGCCGAGGTCGCTCAGTGAATTCAACATGTATTTCGTGCCGAAGATGCCGGTGGTCGGATGGCCCCGATAGTGATCCATAACGTCGCCCACCAGCGCGCGAAGGATCGCGTCCCGCCGATCGGGCGGTTCCAGCCCGAAGTAAAGCGCGAAGGCCTGGTTCGCCTGGGTGTCCGGGGCATACCTGCCGGCCTCGGGCTTGAAGAACCGGCGATTGAACGCGTCCCGGATGTCCTTCGCAAGAGCCGCATAGACCCTGGCGTCGTCCGATCGGCCGATCGTCGCCGCCACGCGCGCGAGCAGGTCGACGTTGTGGAAATAGAAGGCTGTACTGGTCAACGGCAATGCCTTGAGGACCAGGCTTTCGTGGTCGCCGATGCACCTGTCGATGGAGTGGTCTTCGGCATGGGCGCGGAGAAACTCGACCCAGCGCCGGGCGGTGTCGTACTGTTCCTCGATCAGCCGTCGATCGCCGTAATACTGATAAAGCTGGCGGAGCAGCATGGGGTGGACCGTCCCCCACCCGATGGGCGCGGCGCCCTGGGCGAGTCCCATATCGGCGATGCCGACGAAGGGCGCGGTTTCCGTGAGCGCCCCGCTGTCGCGGGCATCGTCGGCGAAGTCGTTCACGACTTTGGCATAAAAGGCGGCCATGTCATAGTTGAGCATGGCGAACTCGGACGCGGCGACGATGTCGCCGCCGTAACCGTATTTTTCACGTTGCGGGCAGTCGGACTGGACACTGAAGAGATTGCTGAGCAGGGTCCAGTCGCACATCGTCTGGATCCGATTGAACGTTTCGTTGGAGCACGAGAAACGCCCGGCCGGCCGCACGTCGGCGTTCATGCGCAGCCCCTCGACGCTCAGGATCTCGGTTTGCTCGTCCAGGCCGGTGACCTCGACGTAACGGAAGCCGTGGAATGTGAAGCGTGGAGTAAACTCCTCCTCGCCCTGCCCTTTGAGGATGTAGCTGTCCATCTGCCAGGCCACGTCGGGCGCGCCCGGGCCGCCGACCCCCTTGGCTTTGATCTGACCGGCGACGGCCGTCATGCCGTTCAGGGTGCCGTCTTCGTGCAGCAACTCGCCGTAACGCAGATCGATGCGGGTGCCCGCTTTTCCCCTGACCCGGAGGCGCACCACTCCGGCGAAGTTCTGGCCCAAGTCGTAAATGCGGATGCCCGCGGCCGGTTCATGCGAACCGATCGGCGCGATGACCCGGGTGATACGAATCGGCGGCTGCATCTGGGCCCGCAGGGGTCCGACGGTTTCGGTCGGCTCGGCGGCGGGCCGCCAGTCGCGATCGGCGAATCCGGGCTGGTCCCAGCCGGCCTGCTCGCGGCGCGCGTCGTACACCTCGCCCAGGTAGACGCTGTTTCGCAGGATGGGCGAGTCGCCGACTTTCCAGTCCGGGCCGGTGGCGACGGTCCGGCGCGTCCCGTCCTCGTACTCGATCTCGATCTGGGCGATCGCGCGGGGCTTGCCGATCGCGAGATGCTCGCGCAGATTCAGCCGGCCCCACATCTTCATCGGCAGCGGGTTGTACCAGCCGTTGCCCACGATCAGGCCCACTCCATTCGGGCCTTCGCGGAGCAGGTCGGTGACGTCGTACGTCGAGTAGAGCACGCGCTTGCCGAAGCGGGTCCAGCCGGGATCGAGGACGCGATCGCCGACCCGCCGTCCGTTGCAGCGCATTTCATAGTAGCCCAATCCGCTGACATAGGCCCGCGCCCGGCGGATCTTCCTGTCCAGCGCGAACTCAGTTC
>JAPKGY010000693.1 GCA_026647385.1 Phycisphaerae bacterium
CGATGCTGGGGATGCGGCCGTGGACCGGGAGGATCAGCACGGCCGACAGGCCGATGCCGAACTCCATCCAGGCCAGAGCCCTCACCGGCCTCCTCAGATGGTCGGTAAACCGGGCGGTCAGCAGACTGCCGGCGCCGAGTCCCAGAATGAAGGCCGACAGGATGCAGGTGAACGAATAAGTGCTGGACCCGATGGACATGATCAGCGATCGCGTCCAGGCGATCTGGTAAATCATCGCCGCCAGGCCGGAGATGCCCGCCACGAGCAGCACCAGGTTGGCGGTCGAAGGATGCGGCGCCACATCGAGAGCCGGTTTCTTGCGGCTCTTCCTTCGAGCGGCGGGGTGTGCGGCGGTTTGCGTTTGCGCCTGGGGCTGCGGTTGCCCGCTCAGAACGAACCATCCCAGCGCTCCGATGGCCAGATTCATGGCCGCGGTGATCCAGGTTGTGGGGGTGAGGCCGAAGGTGGGGATCAGCCAGAACCCGGCGAGCAGGGCACCCAGCGTCGCGCCGCAAGTGTTGATTCCATAGAGCAGGGCGGTGCTTCGCCCGAGCGCCAGGCCGGCGCGGGTGACATGGGTGACGAGCAACGGGAACGTCGCGCCCATCAAGGTCGTGGGCACGATGAGCACGAGGGCACTGACGCAGAACCGGGCGGCGGTCAGCAGGCCGGGCAGTTCGACCACGTTCGGATACAGTCCGCGATAGAGGGGCTCGGCCATCCCCATGAGGACGGGAACGAGCAATGCGTACGCTCCGATGGCCACTTCCAGCACCGCATAGGCTCGTCCCGCCTGGCGGATGGAGGCGCTGCGTCGCCCGGCCAGATGGCTGCCGAGCCCCAGGCCGCTCATAAACGAAACGATGACCGTCGTCACCGCGTAGGTCGTTCCGCCCAGGATGAGAACGAGTTGTCGGGTCCAGAGGACTTCATAGATCAGTGCAGCGCACCCGGAGAGGAGGAAAAGGACATACACCGCGGCGTTGGAACGATAACTCTTCATGTGGCAGCTCGACCCAGACAGGACGCGATACAGTTGTTCCCGGGAGACCCGGACAGGCACCGAGACGGATCATGGGCTCATTCTAACCACTTGGGTGGCTGGACGATAGGCTTCGGCGGCGATTCGGAGCCTGTTCGACCCATCCGTGAAGGACGGTGGGTCGCCCCGGCGACTCACCTGCGGAGAGATGTCCGCACCACAAGGGCCGGGCGAAATGGACTTGCCGAAAACGGCACGACCGCACTCGTCAGCCCGTGTTCTTCCCGTCGTCCCCCATATCGGCCCCGCGGTGTCGGGCACGATCCGGTCTCTTGCGATATGCCCGATGGGTGGTCGGGCGAAGGACCGGACCGAACCCAGGTCCCCGGGGGCTCCGCGAAAGCCGAAGTCGCCATATGGGTCAATTCGGTGGCGCGGGCGACGGGCTGGGCGGGCGTTTGCTCTTTCGCTGGTGCGAGGGCATCTGGGCGAGGTTGAGCACGTAGTGGGTGACGGGGATGCACAGGAGCATGCCCCAGATGCCGAAAAGCCGCTCGGCCACCAGCAGGATGATCAGCACGATCACCGGGTTGAGATGGAATCGGGCGGCGTAGATGCGGGGGTTGAACACGTAGGCTTCCAGCAGATGGACGACGACGATCATCCCCAAGGCCAAGAGGGCGCGGTTCACGCCGTGATCGTTGAACGCGATGAGGATGATGGGGACGGAGGAGATGAACACGCCGAGGACCGGGATCAGCCCGAGCAGGAACACGATGGTCGTGAGCAGCACGATCGGCTGAATGTCGAGAAGGAAGAGCCCGACGCAGGTGATCGCGGCGTTCAGCAAGGCCACGATCAGTTGGCATTGAAACGCCTGCCCAACACCTTCGGAGAACCTGACGACGCTGGCGGTGGCTTCGTGGAAGAAGCGCCCAGGCGGGGTCTGTCGCCACTTCTCCAGCTCATGCTTGATCTTGTCGTAATCGAGCACGATCAGGAAAGACAGCAGGATCGCCAGAAGAAAAGTCAGCACGCCTCCGAAGACCCCGCCGATGAATTCCCGGGAGACGTCGGAAAGCGAGGCGTTGGCCCGGTTGCCCGCGAAGGCGGGCAGGATGCCGAGGAGCAATCGCTGCAGCTTGTTGGCCAGGATTCGCGTCGGGTCGATTTTCGGGTCCGGCTGGGAGGCGGCGTCCGCGCCGTCGAGAGCGAGGTCCTCTTCCAGGCTCGAGCGGAGATCCGCGTCGACGTAGCGGTTCAACGCGGTTTGCAGGCCGTAGCGCGGGGCGGCCTTCTCGACTTCCTCAGCCAGCTTGTAGAATAACTCGGGCATACGCTGCGAGAATCGCCTGCCTTCGTCCACCACCCGGGGGACGGCCGCGATAATGAGCAGAACTAGCAGACCGATCGCCACGAGGTACGGGCCGACGACGGCCAGCCAGTACGGCGCCCCGGTCATCCGCCTCATCGAGGAGGCGACGCTCCGCATCAGGAAGCCGAAGATGAACGTGAGGAACACGAGGGCGAAGAAATCGCGGAGCAGGAAAAGGCCCGCGAAAAAGACGATCCACATGACGACCCGGCGGTTGATGTTGTAAAAACGCTGGAGGTCCAGTTCCACGGCGGTTCTCCCTCGAGTCCGGTGGAATCATACCCGCCGGCGGAGGATTCGACTACCCGGGGCGATGGGAACGTTTTAAACAAGGCCAGTGATATCCATTTTGAAGCCTTTGAAGACGGATTTAGAGTCAGATACCGGATAGATGGTGTGCTTTACGAGAAG
>JAPKGY010000694.1 GCA_026647385.1 Phycisphaerae bacterium
TCGCCACGGCAGCAAGGAGAAGGCCGAAGCCTTCTTCCTCGACGGCATGACGCGGGCGATGCACCGCCTCGCGGAGCAGGCGCACCCGGCCTTCCCGGTCACCATCTACTACGCCTTCAAGCAGTCGGAGGATGATCGGCCGGTGATCGGGAGTGGCCAAAGCGCGTTCACAAGCGGCGCCTGCTGGGTTGTGCCGATCTCAACCATTGATTTGGAGACCTGACAGCATGGCCCTTCTCTTGGGTGCATTGACCATCGGGCTGATCCTTTCACTGCTCGCCCTCGGCGTGTTTGTGAGCTTTCGCGTGCTCAATTTTCCAGACATTACCGCCGACGGTTCGATCACGGTCGGAGCGGCGGTGGCGGCCAGCCTCATAGTCAGAGGAATGGAGCCTGTGTGGGCAACCGTTCTCGGCGCGGCGGCCGGTTCCCTGGCCGGCATGATGACGGGTATCCTTCACACCAAGTTTCGTATTCACGGCCTGCTGGCGGGAATTCTCGTGATGACGGCGCTCTACTCGATCAATCTCCACATCATGGGTAAGAGCAATGTGCCACTTCTGTCCGACCGGACGCTGGCCACACAGGCCGAAACACTTGCATCGCGTGTCAGCCACGGCACCGAAAGCATCTACATCCGGGGCTGGGAACTCAGAATACGCGATGCCGCCTTACTGGTTGCCTCGCTCCTCGTCTCAGCAGTCGCGTGCGTCGCCCTATACATCTTCTTATGCACCAATATAGGTACGGCCATGCGCGCTACGGGCGATAATCCGCAAATGGTCAAGGCCTTAGGCTGCAATATCGACACGATGATGATTCTCGGGCTAGCCCTGTCAAATGGGTTGATCGGCCTGTCCGGTGCGCTGCTCGCACAGTACCAGGGGTTTGCCGATGTGCAGATGGGCATCGGCATGCTGGTCTGGGGCCTGGCCAGCGTAATCATTGGAGAGGCACTGGTTGGACGCGCCGGACTGGGCCTGACCATTTACGGAGCGGTCGCTGGGACAGTGCTTTTTCGACTGCTCGTGGCGATCGCCCTGCGATGGGGTCTGAATCCAAACGATCTCAAACTTGTAACAGCAGTGTTCGTGTTTGCCGCCCTGGTGTTACCGCAGGTATTCGCGTTATCCGGGCGACGACTATCGAGGGTCGGTCATGCTTAGAGTGCACGGCGCGGTCAAGACATTCAATGCCGGCACACCCAGCGAGGTGCGTGCGTTGCGCGGCGTCGACCTGGAGGTGGCAGAAGGCTGTTTCGTCAGCGTGATCGGCACAAATGGGTCGGGCAAATCGACTCTGCTCAATGCGATCGCGGGCACTTTTCAACTGGATGCCGGTGCGATTCACATGGGGGATAACAATCTGACCCGATGGCCTGAGCACCGCCGCGCGGTCTTGATGGGACGGGTTTTTCAGAACCCCTTCTTGGGTACTGCGGCCTGTATGACCGTTGCCGAAAACATTGCTCTGGCGATGCGGCGGGGACAGTTTCGAGGACTGGGAATAGCACTCACGTCGTCGGTACGTCGCGAGATACGCGATCGAATTCACGGTCTCAACATGAGCCTGGAAGATCGGCTGGACAATCCGATGGGCACGCTGTCAGGCGGTCAACGCCAGGCGCTGACATTGCTTATGGCCACGTGGTTACAGCCACGGTTATTACTGCTCGACGAACATACTGCCGCACTCGATCCCAAAAGCGCCAATCAGGTCGCAGCCTTGACAAAGCAGATCATTGCTCGCGATCGTCTTACCGCCCTTATGGTGACCCATTCCATGCAGCAGGCCATCCAACTCGGTGACCGGATAGTCATGATGCACGCGGGCCGAATCGTCCGCGATTATCAGGGCAATGAGAAGGGGCGGGTCCGCGCGGGCGACCTGATGAGAGTATTCGACCATGTGCGTCAGCTTGAGCAGCTTGACGAGAGTGCCGCCAACCTGCTCTCCCGACAATACATCTGACCTCTCATTGCAGACTCCGGTCTGACAGAAGACCACTGCCTGCAACACCGGCCTTGTTAGGATCGAGCCCGACATCCCACGTCAACCCCCGATGTGCGAAAAAATGGGCAGGCAGCACCGATCGGCACTGGGCGCCCTGCCAAACGATTTCACTGTACGCCTTGCGGGAGTTGCTCAGCACGATGCGGAAGACATGCATCCGCCGGCGCGTACCGTCCGGCGCGACGATCGGGGCGGCGGTACCGAAGTCCACCTGGGCCTCGTCGCCAGGGTTGCACTCCATCCGGCGGCACGGCAACGGGGCTGCCACCTCCAACCACCAAACGAACCGTATGACCGACCGATAGCCACCCGGAAAGCCGTTTTCAGAGATCAGCTCCTGCCAGATCCGCGTGGCCGACAGCCCCGTCTCAAGCTTGGCCTGGATGATCTCCCGGAGCGGATCGCACAGGCTCCGCCAGCCCGCCGAACCAAGGGTCGAAACGGCCGATTTTGACGCCGGCGAGCCAGGGGGCGGGTTTGGCTGGTTTTTACCTTCCGACCCGGCGGTCGAAATGGCCGGTTTTGAACCGTCACCCGGCCGCTCGGCCTCCACGGCCGGTCGGATGTACCGGTCCACGGTCTCACGATGGACACCCGTTTCCCGGGCAATCCGCCGCTGGGACCCTCCCCGCTTCCACGATGCCGGAAGCGCGATCTGATCCGCCATATCAAGAACGTGCGCCATGCCCAGGCTCCAACGACAAACCCCGTTGGATACTGCACCGGCGAATCACGCCTTCCTCGCCATGGCCG
>JAPKGY010000695.1 GCA_026647385.1 Phycisphaerae bacterium
GTTCCTGGCGCGGCTGAGTGGCGGCGGAGTGGCGAGCTTCGAGGCGTCGCGGCTGGCGATCGGGCATCAGAACAACAACATGATCGAGATCAACGGCATCGCCCCGCAACTGCCACACAGATTCGCCCCAGACAGGTCGTGCCGACAATCTCCTCCCGCCGGGCGTCCGCCATGGTCAGAACCGCCGGGTTCACGTCCACGACGATACGGGAATCCGCGTCGATGAGAACCATACCCGTCTGGATCGCGTCCAGGATGGTTCGGAGGCGGCTGTCGCTGTCGCGGACCGCTCCTTCGGCTTGCCTCGATTGCGTCGTCATGTTCGCGAACCCTGTCGCCTCAGCCGATGCGGATGCGCGCTTGCGCCCGCGGGTGACGGCGAATCATCCCTCACTCGATCTTGCCAGATGGACGGCGGATTCACCCTGCCGGCCCTCGTCCCGGGGCAACGTCGGTGAAAGATCCCGACCCATACGGCGGGCACGGCCAAGCGACATGCCGGCCCCTCCCGACGCCTCCATGGCGGCCAGGCACCGCATGTGAAATCGACCAGCCTGCCTCGCTCCTTCGACTAAATCCCGCGGAGCACTCCTCCGCCGCCGCACTGAAGGTTATTACCCTAAGGCGGACCGCCTTTGGGTGGTCAGCCACCGACGAGGAACCCTGGGCGAAAACAGGCGCGCCAATCGCATCGATCCTTCGTCGGGAGGTTCCAAAAGGGGAGTCATGGGGCGGTGTACTGCGGCAGATCCGGGTATGGCCAGGTTACACCAATACCCAGTAAATTGAGGCTTTTTGACCCCCCGGCCACCGACGGGCGAGGGCGCCGAGCGGATCACGGCAGTCCTGCGCACTCGTGAGACTTACCCCGGAGCGATCGAGGACTCCGGCTCCGGACCGGGCGCGGCTCCCGGGTCGGGCGGAGCCGTCCCTCCCTCGCCGACCAGCAGGGAAATCCGATCGATGAGCCGGCGGGTGTTCAGCGGTTTGGCGAGGATATCGACCACGTTCCGGGCAGTAGAGAGTCGGTCAATCAGCGCCTTGGTCGCATAGCCCGTCATCACAATGCACTTCAGGCTGGGATGGGTCCGCGCCAACACCTCGACGAGATCGGCCCCGGACGCGCCGGGCATCATGACATCGGTGATCACGACGTCAAAACGCCTTCTTCCGACCAGTTGCAGGGCTTCGTCGACGCTGTGGGCCACGGTGCCCTCGAAGGAAGACTGGCGAAGGAGACGGACAAGCCCCTCGCACAGCATCTTGACGTCGTCAACGACGAGCACGCTCCCGCGAAGCGGACGACCGCTCGCGGGTCGCTTCCCGCGGGTCGATGGCGTCGTCGCGGTTGAGGATTCCTTGCTGGTTCCACTGTCGGGCATGCCGGCCCCCCGTTCCCATCCCGGATCGGCCAATCGCGCGGTCGCGGACGGCCCCATCATTCAAACACCGGGCGCCTACCGTTCCGTGTGCGAATCGATACAGCCGCACGCGCACGTACATCGGAAGTCCAGGGCTGCGGGATGCGTTCCTTGAGTTCTTGGTTTACGCAATTCCGCCGCCCGATTCCGACCTGGCGCCGCTCGGGGCACGGCCGCTGGAGACCCGAGCCGGATTATTGGACCATTCGGCTTCTTCGAACGGCATGCGGCATGGATCCAGGCTTAATCCCGGGTGGAAACCGCGTCATCGCGGAGGAGAGGTCGTCCACGCTACTCGGAACCCGCGAGCCGTGCGCTCGGGGCTTCCGCGGGTTGCGAGGCGGGGGTGGCCCTCACTTTTGGACCAACCGCCTGCCGGGCCCGACGCAGTACAGTCAGATTGGCGGCGGCATCCTCCCCGGAGAGCACCTGCTCGTACAAGGCGAGCGACTCCTCCTCCCGGCCCAGCAGGCCCAGCACGACGGCCATATTGGCCCGATAGCGCGGATCGTGAGGCACAGCCGCCACCGCCTGCGTGAAGGCGTCGAGCGCACCCTGGTAATCGGCCTGCACCAGGCGGCACATCCCCAGGTTGTTCATGAGAACCGGGTCCTTGGGCGCGATGCGAAGCCCCGCGGCCAGCGTCTGCTGTGCGTCGTCGATCCGACGCTGCTGCATCTGGACCTCGGCCAGATCGCAATAGGCGGGCAGGAAGCGTGGCTGCTCCGCCAGAATCCTGCGCAGAAGCGCTTCGCATTCCGCATCACGTCTCTGGGACCGGTAGACCTTGGCGACCGCGTAGAGCGTCCGGGGGGTGGGCGGCAGATCCTTGCCCGCCTGGAAAGCCTCATCGGCGGTCGGGGCTTCCCGCTTACCCCAGGACTTGGCTTCGGAATCGGGTCCACAGCCGGTCACGAGGGCCGCGGCACCGACCGCGAGGATCAGCGCGACGAGCGGAATGAACCGGCTTGCGTGGGCGTGTTCGGGAGACATCATTGAGCTCCACCGCTTCCGCCCCCGCTGGAACCGCCGCCGAGGCTGCCCAGGAGCCCACCCAGCCCACTGCCTCCACGGTCCTGGCTCGGGTAGTAGAGCGGCTTGCTGGGCGAGTTCCTTCCCCGGCTGATCTGCAGTACGAGGTCGGCGGGCATTCCGGCGCCGCCGGGCAGGCTGTCGGTCATCGCGATGCGCTGCCCATCCACGCCGGCCTGAACCAGCATGTCCCGGACGGTGCTCAGCCGACTCGAATAAAGCCCTTCGGAGGCCGAACCGCGCGAAGCCTTTATGGACAAAAGCAAATTAAAAGAAGCGTTGCGGGGAGCGGGACTGGCGGT
>JAPKGY010000696.1 GCA_026647385.1 Phycisphaerae bacterium
GGGTGGCCGCTCGCTCATGGCGGTCAGCAAGGATCTGCTGAGATGGGAGAAGCCGGACCTGGGGCTGCACGAATGGAAGGGCGACGGCACGAAGCACAATAACTTCGTGGGCGGGGGCGGGCCGACGATCATCCACACACCGTGGAACAAGGACCCGGATCGCCGATACACGGGATTCTCCTCGGGTGGCGGCTATTACATCAGCGGTTCGCCGGACGGGCTGACGTGGAAGCGCCTGTCCGACAAGGGCCTGGTCAGCGGCGGCGACGTCGGACGGTTTCACTACGATGTGTTCACCAAGACTCATCGCGGTTACGTGAAGGTCAGCGCGGACGTGACCGGCCTGCGCCGCCGGGCGGTGGGCTTCAGCCAGGAGGGGCCGGACATTCTGACCTGGCCGCCGCTGCGCCTGGTGATGGCCCCCGATGACCTCGATGACCGCTGGGCCGAACCGGGCAGCATTTGCCGGGCGCACTTCTACGGTTGCCCGGTCTTCAATTACCAGACGATGTACCTTGGCATCCTGTGGGTCTTCCTGGCTGACGACATCGAAGGGTACTTCAACGGTCCGCTGTTCAACGAGATCGTGAGCAGCCGGGACGGCATCCGCTGGCTTCGCGAGGAAGGGGATCGGCCCCGGATGCTCGACGTCGGCCCGCCGGGCTCGTGGGACGCCGGAATGGTCATCGGGGTCGTACCGCTCGTGGTGGGCGATCGCATTTTCATCTACTACACCGGTTACGACGGTCCGCACGACACGTTCCCGTTCCGATCGTTCATCGGCGTGGCGACGCTGCGCCGCGACGGGTTCGTCTCGATGGACGGCGACGCAACACCGGGGGAGATCACGACCAAGAGACTGCGAGGGGTCCGAGGTCCGCTGCACGTCAACTGCGACGCGACAAAGGGATCGCTCGCGGTGGAGGTCCTCGACGCCGCAGGCCGGGTGCTGCCGGGATACGGGCGCCAGGATTGCAACTCCCTCACCGGCGACCAGATCGACGGGGTCGTGACGTGGAAGGACCGCAAAGAGTTGCCGCAGGACGTGGACGCGATTCGCCTGCGGTTCATCCTCCGCAACGCATCACTCTATTCGTTCATGCCCGGCGAGGGCGTGCAAATCGTCGACGAGCCGGCCGGGCCGGAACTCGCGGCCGTGTTCACGTTCGAGGATGAGCCCGGCGGTAAACCGCAGATCGACAAGCTGGTCGCCGACGGGGCTCAGGAACTCGAGTTCCTCGGGTCCTCCAAGATCGAGTGGCACGCGGACAAGGCGTCGTTCGGCCAACACGCGCTGCTGGTCGGCTCACCCTGGCGCCCGCTCAACACGGTGCGAATCACCGGCACCGCTCGACTCGGAACGCATTTCACCCTGGCAGCCATGGCGCAGTGCGATGAGGTCAGGTATTCCCGGCTGTTCAGCGCCGCCGATGGACGAACGCCGATCAATTGCAGCGAGTTGGCCTTCGAATTCGACCCTTCGGGCAGGGTAGTCAACGGACTCCGGCTGGTCTGCAAGGGCATCCCCGTCGAATCGGACCCGGTGACCTTCGCGGACAGGAAATACCACCATCTGGCGGTCGTGTACGACGATGGTCCGGTGCATTTCTACCTCGACGGCAAACCGATCGGCGAGCGGTGGCTTCCGGGTGGTGAGCCGGTGGTGCTCAAGCGCGATCTGCGGATCGGCGAGCACGCCCACCTCGGCAGTTCGCCGGCTCAGCTTGTCGGGCGGGTGGATGACGTGCTTGTCCTGGGTCGGGCGCTGTCGGCCGACGAGGTGGCGTCGCTGGCTTCAAAGGGGGCCGAGGCGTTCTTCGCTATAACCACTCAGCCGGCTCAGTAGGGGGCGATTTCGATAGGGCGTAACTCGCCGGCCACTCGCGCGGAGCACGCGTGGGCGAGCAAATGGGGACTGGCTCCACCCGTGCAGGATCTCCGGTCACGGGAGGTTTTTTGTTTTCAGCCGATCCCTGCCCCCCCCGGCGTATCGTTCTGGGACGGTGCCTGTCTCCATTTTGCTCCTGGAAGGCCATGCCACGAAGGTCTGCTACGGTACTCAAACGGACCAATTCGGGAATTAAAGTTACGGCGTCCCCACAGATACAATCGGTCCGTTTGAGTACGGTAGAATGGTGCGTATGGCGGGCACGCTCTCACCACAACCACCTCCGCGCCTGGCTCCTGTCGGGTTGGGACTCCTCATCCTCGGCTGGGGCATCCAGGCGATCGTCACCCAGTCCCTGCTGCTGCGCGAAGCGCTCGTGCTCATGTTCGGCAGCGAGTTGGCCTGGGGGATCGTGCTGTTCGCCTGGCTGTTCGGCGTCGCGATCGGAGCATGGCTGGGTTCGATCGTCGCGGAACGCCTGCGCCGGCCGGACATCGCATTGGTCATCGACCTGATCGCGCTGGGCATGCTCTCCTGCGTGGCGATCTGGATGTTCCGCGGCGGAAGAACGTGGCTCGGCGTCGAGCCCGGTGAGTTGCTGCCGCTCGCCAAGATCGCCTTTGCGGCCATGCTGTTCGTCTCACCTTGCAGTGCGCTGGTGGGTCTGGCCTTTCCTCTCGCGTGCCGAGTCCGGTTCGCGGGATCAACGCGGGGGCAATCCGGCGCGGGCCCGCTCGGCGGCGTGTATGCCCTCGAATCACTCGGCAGCCTCATCGGCGGCACAGCCTTCACTTTCTGGGCGGTGGAACATTGGCCGCCGATCCAGACCGCCATGATCTGCGGCGCGATCACATGGGCGGCCGCGG
>JAPKGY010000697.1 GCA_026647385.1 Phycisphaerae bacterium
AATACCGCCGACTTCCCGTTCACCATGCAGCCCGCGGAAATCACTGTCCTCGTGCTTCAGCTTGCGCCGACCTCGAAGGTCGATCACGATCGCGACAACGACGTGGACCTGGACGACTTCTCGTGGTTCCAGAACTGCCTGACCGGGCCCTACGTGGCCCAGAACGATGCGAATTGCATCGACGCCAGACTGGACGGCGATTCCGACGTCGACCAGGCCGACATGGACAAGTTCCTCCCGTGCCTGACGGGGCCGGTCATCCCGGCCGATCCAGACTGCCCGGAATAGAACCCGTCGATCGGGCCTCCGTTCGATTGGCGCGGGCTGCGTGATGATGTACACTCGTCGGCGAGGTCGCGCGTACGACTGGGGACAATCCAGAAGAGAAAGGTCGGGCGGTCTTCTCGCGGCTTGTCCCCCGGGCTTGGCAAACCGGGATAACTCGCCCAATCACAACCGATCCCATGACCCATTCAATCGCAACGACCGGCGGAACCATCGGGTTGGCGGCGATCGCACTCGCCGGCCTGGCCGCATCGACCGCACCGGCGCAGCCCGCCTCGCGACCGGCCAACCGACCGAACGTCATCCTCATTTACACCGATGACCAGGACCGGGAGAGTCTCGGCTGCTACGGCGGCGACGCCGCCACGCCCGCCATGGACAGCCTCGCGCGCGACGGCATGCGCTTCACCCGCTTCTATGTGGCGGCTCCCGTCTGCACCCCCAGCCGTTACAACGTGCTCTCCGGGCGTTATGCCAGCCGAAGCCTCCGCCAGCAGAAAGTCTGCCCGCCGGGCGGGCCGATCAACATCGGATGGGATGCCGGCGTCCTGAATGAGAAGATCCTGCCCCAGGCGCTGCAGGAGGCGGGCTACGTCACCGGACTCTCCGGCAAGTGGCACGTCGGCCTGTACGAGGAGCCGACCTACATGCCGAGCGACGCCGATCCGCGCGAACCCAAGATCAAACAGTTGCTTCTCGATAACTACGCGAGCACGGTCCGCTCGATCAAGCGGTGCGGCTTTGATTACGTCGCCGGGGCTTATGGGCTGAATCCCGGCTCCGGAGGCAAGACCCCGCTCAAGATGTTCTGGCTGCCCGATGTCCTCCACAAACACAACATGGAATGGGTCACCGAAGGCGCGCTGGAATTCATCGAACAAAACAGGGGCAAGCCTTTCTTCCTTTACATCGCCCCCACGCTGCCGCACGCGCCGCCCGCGCCGGACTCGCTTCGATCGGACCCGCGAATCAGCGCGAAGGGCTACCTCGACACGCCGCCGAACGTTCCGCTCTCGCGGCAGGACATCATCGAGCGCACCAGGGGCATGGAGGCCAAGCAGGCAGCCGTCTACTGGCTCGATGTCAACGTGGGCGTGATCCTGAAGAAGCTCGACGACCTCGGTTTGGCCGAGAACACGGTGGTCTTCCTCGCCAGCGACAATGGCCGAACCGGCAAATTCTGCTGCTACGACGGCGGCGCCCGGACGCTCCTTCTGGCCCGGTGGAAAGGCAAGATCCCGGCCGGCAAGGTCGCCCACCCACTCGCCTCCAATATCGATCTGGCCCCGACGATCCTGGATCTCTGCGGCGTGAAGAAACCGGCGGACCTGCACGTCGACGGCCAAAGCCTCAAACCGCTCCTGACGGGCGGCGACTACCACCGGGAATCCATCTTCATCGAAATCACCACCGAACGGGCGGTCGTGACCGACGACGGATTCAAATACATCGCCGTCCGCTATCCGCCCGACATCCAGGAAAAAGTCGATCAGGGCATGAAGTACGACCACTGGTGCCGCCCTTACGGCGGCAGTGAATCAAACGTCATGGGCGCGGACACCGCGTTCCCCGGGTACTTCGACCAGGACCAGCTCTATGACCTCAACACCGACCCGAACGAACAGAGAAACCTCGCCCGCGATCCAAAGTACCGCGAGCGACTGGATGCGATGAAAAAACGGCTGCGGGAATACTCCGCCCGCCTCCCGCACCAGTTCGGCGAGTTCACGAGCAAGTAGAAGCAGAACTCGGACGAGGGCGACAACCATCACCCGGGACGGGCTAACGGCGACGCGCCCTCATTGCTGGATGCGATGCAGGTGGGGGGCATCGCCGGCCACCAGCACGAAATCGTCTCGCTCGAACCTGTACTCCGGCGAGGACAGTTCCCACCGCTCGTCGTCTTCGGTCTTGGCGGGCTTCCGATGGGCGACCACGTTCACCCGCTGGGTACGACGCAGATCGAGTTCCGCCAGGGTCCTGCCCACCCACCCCCGCGGAACCGCGATCTCGACCACCGAAAACGCGTCGGTCACCGCGAAGTAATCCAGCGTGCCCCGCCCCACCAGCAGACCGGCCAACCGCTCCGCGGCGTCCTGCTCCGGATAGACGATTCGCGTCGCACCGACAATCATCAGGATCTCAGCGTGCTG
Source organism: Phycisphaerae bacterium (assembly GCA_026647385.1). Classification (GTDB taxonomy): domain Bacteria; phylum Planctomycetota; class Phycisphaerae; order UBA1845; family PWPN01; genus JAPKGY01. The sequence continues at coordinate 2,439 of JAPKGY010000697.1, forward strand.
CGGATTGACCGCCTCCACGATGATCTGGGGGATCTTCAACTTGTGAAGGTAGTTGGTGACGAGGATGCTGCGCTCCATCTCGTCGCCAAGGTCCACGATCGCGCCGTCCAGCCCGTCCGGCAGGACCTCCTGCAGAACCTCGAAATTCAGCGCATCGGCCTTCACTGCCTCGGTCGCCAGATCCCGAGCGTACTGCACCTTTTCGTCGCTCGAATCGACCACGACCACTCGGAGCCTCTTGCGAACGAGGGTCTCCAGCATGCACTGGCCGAAGCGCCCCAATCCGATGATCGCGTAGCTTCGCATGACACCT
>JAPKGY010000698.1 GCA_026647385.1 Phycisphaerae bacterium
GTTCTCGTCGGCGACAAATGCCGCAAAGGCCAGAGCACTGCCGAACAGCGTCCAGGCGGTCAGATAGTGGCTGAGGTAGCAGGCGGCTTGGACGGAGGCGGGTAACAGGTTGCGGCCGTTGCGCAGGCTGAAGGCCAGGCCGACCACGCAGGCGGTCAGTCCCGCGATCGCCAGAACGGTGAGCACGGCCATGCCGCCGAAGACCGGGGCGAGGACCATGAGAATGTCGGCTTGAAAGAATGCGCCGACGTGGTTGAGCCATTCGAAGAGAAAACAGGAGATGATGCCGGCGGCGCCCAGGATGAAGATGGCCGGGAGATGCACCGCCAGAAACCGGCTGTGGTCGTGTCCGAACGCGAGGACCTGTATCCGCCGGCCCTGGCGCGACGGCTGGCAGATCGCATCCAGGCCCGTACGCCACCAGGCCTTGAGTCGGCCGACCTGTTGGCGGTGGTTCCAGGGCGTTCCGGCTCGCACCTCGGGACCAAGCGAATCGACGACCCGCTGCCCGCACTCGGGGCAGCGGCTCTCGAACGGCGTGGCAATCAGGTTGTAACCGCAGAATTCGCAGGTCGGCGGACGCCGGATGGCCGGTGTGGAGCGGCGCACGCTCACCGCCCGATGCATGGCCCATAGAACCCAGAAGGCGCAGGCAGTGCCGATGGCGGTGATGATCCCTTCGCCGTATTTCAGCAACAGAGGGCGGTTCCGACGCCAGTTCTCGTAGGCGGCCTGCCATTCGGCCTGTATTCTTTGGGTCTTTTGCTTGTACTCTTCCATTTTGGCGCTGTATTCGCGCCACGCTTTGGAGTCCGGCGCGGCTCCTGCCGGAGGAGTGGGAGCGGCGATCCATGACGGGTAGCTGGGGTATGGGCGCATCCGGCGGTCGGTTCTGGCCGCCTCCTCGTAAAGGGCCGAAAGCCCGCCGACGAGCAACACCGTCGGCAGGGCGTGTGATGTGTGCAGCCAGGTGATGCGCAGGGCGTGCGACCAGCTCGAACGCAGCCTTTCGTCGGCTGCGCCCCAGGGCATGAGCAGGGCGGCCAGCACCAGGTAACCGAGCTCGATGCTCAGAACGCTGGCGGCCAATATCTGCGACGCCTGCTGCCACCGTCGCCCAGTGAATTCCTCGATCATTTCGGCGAGGTAGTGGGTGGGGTCCTGGAAATCGACCAGGGAGACGAGCACCGTGATCATCACGAAGGTCAGCAGGGCGGCCAGGAAGTGGACGACGTACGCCCGCCCCAGACCGACGTGCGCCGTCCGTCTCGCGGAGGTGGCTGGGTACGTCCACGCGGTGACGAAAGCGGCGATCGCCGGCCAGCGCGGTTCGGGATGTCCGGGCGAATCCGCCGGGTTCACGGGTTGATGACCTCGTGTTCCGTCGAAACCGTCGCGCCGCGGGTGTCCGTGATCGTCAGGAACCAGACGATGCCCTTGTCCGTCGGCAGTTGGGCGGTCACACAGTTGGGTTCCAGCTTCGCAGGTACCGTCTGCCAATTCCGCTCCTTCCAGTCGCCGCCGTCGGTTGTGCAGTGCAAGGCGGCCTGCTCGATGGGGACGACTGTCTTGTAAGACGCACGAGCCGCCCGATTGTTACGATCGACCGACGCGAAATGCGGGAGAGGTTGGCCGGCTTGGAGGACGGAGTCCACGAACAGGCCGATCTCCTTCGGTGCCCAGCCTTGAGGGTGGCTGTGCTTCATCCCGACGGTAACGCAGAGCGTCCGCGGGCCGCGCACGAGATGGTAACTCTTCTGGTAGATGGGCAGGGGGAAGGCCAGATCGTTCGTGCCGTTCAGCCAGAGCGTCGGGACCCTGCAAGCGGGGAGGTATTGGGAAGGATCGAAGTTCTCGTGCCATCGCCGGCGGTCGGTCTCGGACAGGCGGCTCAACAGACGGGCCCAGCGGGCGTCCTCGCGGTAGAAGCCGCATCCATAGACCGGGACCGCCACCTTGTACCGGGGGTCCAGCCCCGCGCAGATGCAAGTCAGGTAGCCGCCCCAGGAGATGCCGGTGATCCCCGTTCGATGCGAATCGACCTCGGGCATGGCTCGCAGCAGCGAGTGCGCGCGGACGACGGCGGCCACCGCATGATAGGGCCATGACTCCCTGATACCCTTGGCCAGATCGTCGAACTTCTGATCGTGACCTTGATCGGGCCCGCCGTCCGGAAGACGTTGGCCATCGGGCCCGCAGCCGGCCAGGTCCATGGCGATGGCGGCGTACCCGCGATTTGCCCACAGTTCGACCCATTCGGCGAAGGCTTTGCCGCCGCCGCCGTGGACCAGGACCATGCCGGGTACGTTGCGTCGGCCTGCAGGTGCCGCGTAATACGCAAAGACTCGCGTCGCATGTCCCTGGTAGGGTTCGTTTTCATAATAGAGCGACTTGACCGGCCCCGTGGTATCCGCCCATTCGAATTTCGGCGCCTTCGACAGTTCGCGCATGTTCCACGGGCCGGTATAGGGGCTCGCACATCCCCCAGCCATGATGCAGGCCAGGACCGCCGCCCAGCGCGCCCATCGAACCGGGGGGAGATACGTTGGGGTGCCCGTGTCGTTCATGAGATCCACCTTCTGTTCGACCAACGTGACTTTCATTCAGCGCGACGCCCCGTACCCCCAGGCCGAACGCGGCGTAGCAGGGCGGTGCGTCGCCGGGTGATGCGGCCCGAGTCCGAGCCGTCCGCCTGGCGCAGGCTCAGCATAACGCAAACGTCGGCCAATTGCCTCGGGGGGGGGCGGCCGG
>JAPKGY010000699.1 GCA_026647385.1 Phycisphaerae bacterium
GGTGAGCATCCCGATGTGGTCGGACGGATCGAAGCGTACCTCAAGACCGCGCGCACGGAGTCCGCGGAGTGGCCCGTTCGAGCGGCGCGTCAGCCGTGAAGCGAGAGTTCTGCACGGTCTGGTTCCGGCCGATCAGGTGTCGAACATCTCCTGGGACGCGGGTGTCGCGAACTGGATGCCCGCGCGGATCAGGCCATCGCCCGTCGAGTGGCAATGAACGACTTCGCCGGGGATCCAGAGACGATGCGGCTCGGCCCCCAGGCCGACGATCAGGATCATGCCCACACGGGCCGCCACGTCGCCGGCCATTTCGCGCTCGACCAGATCGTTGACCAGCCCGCTGGGCAGCAGCAGGCCGACGCCGTCCTCGGACACGTCGACGATCCGGGCAGCCACCTGGCGCCAGGAGTGCGGCAGCCGAAAGACGACGACGGTTCCACTGTTGGTGAGTCTGCGGGATTGCTTCCTGAGGCCACCGGCCTGGAGCAACGGCCCTTGGGGTGATAATCCCTCGATGATGCGCTGGACCTGCTTGCGAACTGCGGTGCCCAGCAGGCCCCAGGTCATGCGGGCCCGCTGGTAGGCCTGGGCGGCCTTGCGCGCCTCGGCCTTGATTCGGGTAAGGGACGACGCCACCATTTCCACGCCGGTGCCGGAATCCTGCGCGTGCTCGGATCCGCCCCTCGGGCGGGCATCCTGATCTTCCGCCGCCTGTTCGATCGCCTCGAGGCCGACCTTGAAACCACCGACCGTCTCGGTGCAGTGGCGTACGCGCATCGGACCCGACCAGCAGACCTCATTGATGCTGAACCGCACCAGCACCACGTCGCCGGTCTCCATCGGACGGTGTGAGTACAGGCCGATCCCTTTCCGCGACACATCGCGCAGCGTCATCTGCACCGGTGGATGGAAGCCCGTTTCCGAAGGGAATCCGACCCAGACCGGCGTAGCCAGAGCGGTCCGCGGCATGATTCGTTTGCCCAGCCAGCGGTCCTTGACCGTGCAAGCGGCGCTGTCGGCCTGGGACAGGACGTCCTGGAGGCTTGAGGGTACGACGAGGGTGTCTGGAGAGCTGGTGTCCGTCACGTGCGACTCCTTTTCAATCCGCCCTGATTCGACGGTTCGCCGGCAAAGTGTACAATTCTTTGTCGGCTCGAATGTGGTAAAATTCACCATCGGCTGAGATGGAATGTCGTTCGGCAACGCCTGCGGGCCGATAAGTCGGCGGCAGGGTCCGGGAAATCGGCAGGCCGACCGCGTACAATACCGTGCTTCGGGAATCGCCCCCGGCGCGTACGCGGGATGATCTCATCGAGGGAAGACGGCTCATGGCAGCTACCCAGGACGCAGCCATTCGTTACTCCAGCTTCAACCGTTACCTTCGGCAGCGGTTCGGATGCCGCGTACACAAAGTCACGCTGCACGCCGGCTTCACCTGCCCGAACCGCGACGGCAAGGTGGCTCGCGGCGGGTGTACCTTTTGTAATAACGCCGGCTTCAGCCCGAACCTGCGGGTCGGGGCGGCGGAAGTCCGCGACCAGCTAACCCGGGGCATCGCCGCTCAGAGCCCCAAGGCCCGCAAGTTTATCGCCTATTTTCAGGCGTATACGAACACCTACGGGGCCGTGGATTATCTCCAGTCGCTTTACGACGAGGTGTGGAAGCTTCCCGAGGTGGTCGGGATGTCGATCGGCACCCGGCCCGACTGCGTCGACGAGCGAATCATCGACCTCATCGCGGGGTATACGAGGCAGGGCGAGGTCTGGATCGAGTACGGCCTGCAGAGTTCGTTCGACCGGACCCTCGAGTCGGTCAATCGCGGACACACCTATCAGCAGTTCCTCGACGCGATCGAGTTGACCCGCGACCGCGGCGTGAAGATCTGCGTGCACACGATCCTCGGCCTGCCCGGCGAGGACCGCGCGATGATGCTCGAGACCCACCGCCGGCTGGCGGCCTTGCCCATCGACGGCATCAAGATCCACCTGCTGCACATCATGCGCCATACGGTGATGGCCATGCAGTACGCGATGGGCCAGATCCGACTGCTGAGCCGCCAGGAGTACGCCGATCTCGTCGTGGACGTGCTCGAGCTGCTGCCGCCCAACGTGGTCATTCAGCGGATGCACGCCGATGCCCCGCGCGAAGTGCTGATCGCCCCCGACTGGTGCCTCGACAAGTCCGGCGTTCTCGACGACATCCGCCAGGCCCAGCTCCGCCGCGATTCCTGGCAGGGCAAAGCCCTCGGGTTCACCCTCGCGGACCTGCCGTACGCCCCACACGACCATCCGGCCCATATTTGAATGGGGCCAAACAAGAGGGAACGTGCGGCGTGCCCTATCCAGGCGGCCGGGGTGACCTGGCCGTCAACACCGACAAGACGCCAGCGCGAAGATCCTTTAGAATCTCTATAACTGTTATAGATTCCTTGGTGCCCGTCAGAACGAAAAACCGCGCCGGTCACCACGGCGAGTCGCCGCAGCGACCTGAAGCCCGCGGCTCCTTTAATGTCGCACGATCGCGCACGGTCATTCAGGTTTGGGGGCGGCAACACGAGACAAGACCGGCTGGAACTTGCGGTCCGGGGAAAATGAGTGTACACTTAGAGTATACATTCGGAGGTGCGGCCATGAAGGCGACTTTTCTGGACTTTCGCAAGCGGCCCAAGGCGCTGCTGAAGGCGTTGGAGCACAACGAGGAGGTCACGATTCTGTATCGCGGCCGTCCGAAGGGGGTTATCGTGCCCGA
>JAPKGY010000007.1 GCA_026647385.1 Phycisphaerae bacterium
CTGAAGATGCTGTGCGTTTGCCTATGCGAGTCCCTGTTTGTTTGGCATCGATGTGCTGCAACCCGAACAGGGCGATCAGCAGGACGTTGACGAACACAGCCCATCCGACGGGCCCGGCCGGCCCTGAATCGATCGACTTGGGTACCGCCAGGTTCCCCACGAAGCCGATGAGGTACAGGAACGTGACAAAGAAGAGTAAGTAGCATACCACGCCATAGATTAGAAATGCCATGATCGCCCTCCTTCTGATGGGCGGTTGCTGATGAATCGAACTCGCACCCGACGAATGGACAACGTGCGGAACAGATCATCCTAGGACCTGGGTTTGGGCCGAGCCAGTGATATCGCCCCCAGGTCATCCGGACGGGCGGGGGGAAAACGCCCGCGGTGCGTATCCCGGATGACACGTGTGCCACGGACGTGGGGCGCGGAAGGGAATAAACCCGCGCTGCCTCTGTCTTTGTGGTGCAGGCTTCCACCTTGCCCCTTGTTCCTGTGGTGCAGGCTTCCGGCCTGCGCCTTGTTCATGCGGTGCGGGCTTGCTGAAGCGAGGTCCCGCCTCGGGGGACTTCCATGATGTGACTATTGAGTGACACTTTTGGAGAGCCCCTTTCAGAGCCCGGAGCAGGAGCGAGGGGTCTTCGGGCGCGCTCAAGAATAACTGGAAGAACTTATCAACCGCCAAACATGCTAACAACGCCAAAAACGGCCGATTGGCGAATCCTTCGCGTATTGAGCGTATTTCGCGGTTCTACGGAATTGACCAGGTTCTTCATGAGGGTGCCCCTGGAACCCGAGAGCGGACCTGTCCCGGCGCAGTCCGCCGCAGCGGGCGAAGTCTGAAGCGACGGGTCAGGCCCGCAACTGCAGGCCGTATCCGCGTGCTGCCCTCGGGATGCTGGGGTCGCCTCGCGCCCTGGCCCCGCGCCACCGCCATGGGGCTTGGATAGCCCGCCCATACTGTCACGCACCCGCCCGCGCCCGGCCCTGAGTCCTCGACGAGCCGAGGGATGCGCCGAGGTTCGCAGCCGGGCGCGGTCTGCCTGTGAGGAGGGCGGGCTGCCTGCCCTCCGTTGGCTGCGAAAAGAATGACCTGGCGCCCGCCCTTCGTGTTGGGTTGGCCCGGATTCGCGTTTTGTGCCCAAAAAGTGCACAGTGTACTCCGCACTGTATGCCGAAAAAGCGTCGTTTGGCTGCAGCCGGCTGGTTTTCTCGGTGTTTGTGTCCCGGAGTTCGCTGTTTGACTTCCAAGGGTTGGCTTGAACGGAAAGGGATGACGATGCGACGGACGTGGCTGGTGGCGGTGTTGGCGGTCTTCGCCAGGCCGATTCACGTCGGAGTGGCGGGTGAGGGCGGGACGCTCGAGCAGGTCAAAGGCAGACTGGCCGCCGAGACGGCAGAGGCCTATCGGGCTTGTCCTTATTCGTTTCTTTCGCGGGACTACTTCGCACGCTTCAATCGGGACCCCCTGGCGCAACCCGTCGGCGATGAAACCGCACTGGCGTCGGATTGGAGAATCGCGGTCTCGGCTGATGCCGGCCCGCTGACGCAAACCATGGCGAAGCATCTGGCGGAATTCCTCTCCGGGCGTATGGCCCTGGATCTGCCGGTCGAAGCCATCGCTCCGGATCGTCTGAAGCAGGGGGGCGGGAAGGCCGTCGTTTTGCAGGACGCGGGGGGCGGCGATCCTTCCGTCGAAGAGAGTTTCACGCTTTCGGTAGAGGCCGCTCGCGTCGCGGTTCGGGGACGAGATGCGGGAGGCCTGCGCGATGGCGTGGTGAAGCTGGTCGATCTGATGGGGGCGCGGCAGGCGCCGATCCTGTCCCGGGGCAGACCGGTCTATCGGCCGCGATTGGCTGTCCGGTTGGGCGTGGTGCCTTGGATGGGGTCCTACCGGGACCTGGTCTTCATGGGCAATAACGCCGTCCTGCTCAATACGTACTTCGAGGGCGAGGAAAGCCTGTTCGCCATATCCCTTTCCGATGCCATCCCGGAGCTCCAGGTGAGGCGAAAGCCGGAGGTTCTGCGGAGGCTGATCCGCGACGTCGAGGAAGCGAAGCGTTACGGATTGAGGGTCTACGCCCAGGTGAACACGCGAAAGAAGTTTCCCCAGGACGACCCGGTTTTCGCCGCCCACCCGGAAACCCGAGGGGCGCTGACCTGGAAGGCGGACGGTGAATACGTGCTATGCACGGAACATCCGCTCGTCCAGCGGTATCTCATGGAGAGTGTGGAGGAACTATTCCGGGCCTGCCCGCTGGACGGGCTGCTGTTCATCAATGGCGGCGAAAGCTTCTACCATTGCTTCATGAGGTCGTACGGAACAGCCAAGGGCCACACGAACTGCGCGCGGTGCGAGCCGTTGGGCGCGGAGACGGTGGTTGCGCATTTGTCCAATTACCTGCTGACGGCCGCCCGGAAGGTGAACCCCGGCGCGGAGATCGTCGCCTGGCCTTACTCGGCCGAACACGTATGGTCGGCGGACCGATATCAGATCGGCCTGATCGAAAAGCTCAAACCCGGCGCGGGGATCTTCACCGAGATTGAAAAGGACGAAGTCGTCGAGAAGCCCGAAGGGGTCCGCAAGCACATCGGTGATTACAGTATCGATCTGATCGGCCCGGGTCAGCGCGCCCTCCGGCAAGTGGCTGCGTGTAAGGCGGCCGGGGTTCCCATCTACATCAAAAGCGAGCCCGAGTTGGGATTCGAGGCTCCCAGGCTCCCGTCCATTCCATGTCTGGATCGATGGGCGGATCGCGCCGAAGCCCTCGTTTCGTGCGGGGCCGACGGCGCCTGGGTCTTTCCCTACTTCCGGCCCTATTACGGAACCAGTTCGGGTGAGGTGTTCAAGTTCTTCTGGTGGGAGCCCGTTCCCGAGAAGGAGGAAGTTCTGCTAAGTCTGGCCAGGAGGATCGCCGGCGAGGCGGCCGGTCCCCATCTGCGCAGGGCGTGGAAACACGCCTCAGACGCGATCGACTGGTCGCCGGAACAGCCGGCCTACTATACCGGTCCGTACTACCTGGGCCCGGCCCATCCGATGTGCGTTTCATCGACAGGGAAACTCCCCGACGTCTTTTTCGGGCAGTTCCTGTTTATGGGTGAAATGACCGACGAGGAGGGCTTGAAGCTCAGGCCGACGTATGTCTCCTCGCCGACGGGAAACGTCCCCGTCTTCGGGCGGTTCTATCGCCGGATGGAGTCGTGCCTGAGCAAAGCGGTGGACGAGGTGGAGGCGGCCGGCCGCCTGGTCCCGGAGCGAAATCGATTGACGTTCGAGGCCGAGTGCTCGCCCATCCGATGGCTTTACCACACCGCCCGTACCCAGGCGAATTTCTACGAGTCCTGCCCACTGCGCGATGCGTTGCTGCGGTTCGCCGAACAATCGGAGCGTCCCCCGGACCAGATCGAGAAACACCGCGAGATGTTCAAACGCTGGAAAGAAATCCTGCTCGACGAGCAAGCCAATGCCGAGGCGGCGTTGCCCCTGGTGCAAGAAGACATGCGATTGGACTGCTACTACGGCATCGACCACAAGTTCCCCCATACAGAGGACATGATCCGCGAGAAGCTGCGGCTGCTGGAGCAGGAAATCGGCGAGAGCCTGCCGGCCATCGCCCGTCGATGTGGATGGGTGCCCGGTCGGCCGTAGCACGACGCCTCATCGCTTCGGCTCGCGATACTCCGGTTATCGGAGCCGGAAGGGGATGCCCGTCCGCGGATCGTTGTGACAAGAAGACTTGATTCGCTTAGCCTGTTGCGAACTCAAATTGTCCGGTAGTGGGCCGGGGGGAGGCTGTTCATGAGGCGGTCGATGATTGCCGTCGCGATAACCGCCGGGGCATTGGCTTGCCCGGGCATCGTCCGAGCCGATGCGACGGATCGGGGCAGACCGAACATCCTTTGGATCACCTGCGAGGACATGAGCCCCAATCTGGGCTGCTACGGGGACTCTTACGCGGTGACGCCGCACCTGGACCGGCTGGCCGGCGGGTCGGTGCGGTATCTCAACGCGTATTCGGTCATCGGCGTCTGCGCCCCGGGGCGGTCGACGTTGATCACCGGCATGTACGCGTCGTCCATCGGGACGCAGCACATGCGCTGCCAGGGTATGCTGCCGGCTAACGCCAGGTGCTTCCCGGAGTACCTGCGCGACGCGGGTTATTACTGCACGAACAACGTGAAGACGGACTACAACTTCACGCATCCCAAGGGTACCTGGGACGAGTCGAGCCCGCGTGCGCACTGGCGAAAGCGCAGCCAGGGCCAGCCTTTCTTCAGCGTGTTCAACCTGACGACCACCCACGAAAGCCAGATCCGCCTGCCGGAAAAAGAATACCTTAAGCGCACCGCTCATTTCACGTCGAAGGAGCGCCACGATCCCGCCCGGGCGCCGTTGCCCCCGTATCACCCGGACACGCCCGAGGTGCGGCGCGACTGGGCCCGCTACTACGACATGATTACGGTGATGGACTCGCAGGCCGGCGATATCCTGAGGCAGTTGGAAGAGGACGGCCTGGCGGACGACACGATCATCTTTTTCTTCTCCGATCACGGCTCGGGTATGCCTCGGAGCAAGTATTGGCTGTACGATACAAGTCTGCGCGTGCCGCTTCTCGTCCATTTTCCCGCGAAATACCGGCAGTGGGCGCCGGCGGATCCCGCGGCCACGACCGATCGGCTGGTCAGCTTCGTGGATTTCGCCCCGACGGTGCTGAGCCTCGCGGGAACAGCCATTCCTCCGCACATGCAGGGCCAGGCCTTCCTGGGCGAACGGGCAGGCACGTCTCGCGAGTACATCTTCGGTTTCCGCGACCGGATGGGTTCATGGACCGATACGGTCCGATGCGTCCGGGACCGGCGTTACAAGTACATCCGCAACTACATGCCGCAGCTGCCTTACTTCCGGCATCAACACCCCTTCTATCATATCCAGATACCGACGATGCGCGTCTGGCAGCAGCTCGCCGAAGAAGGGAGGCTGAGCGGCCCGCAGGCCCGGTTCATGACCATGACCAGGCCGGCTGAAGAGCTTTATGACACACGGAAAGACCCGTGGGAGATCCATAACCTCGCGTCCGATCCCGCTTACGCCTCCGTGTTGGATCGCCTGCGGCCGGCCATGCGGGCGTGGATGCACGAGATCCGCGACCTGGGTCTGCTGCACGAGGCCGATCTGCGGACGCGCTTCGGCCAGGAATCCCCGTATGATGCGGTGCGCCGGGACCCGGGCTGCTATCCGTTCGCGCGCATCCACGACGCAGCCGATCTGGCGGCCGGCATGGCGCCGGAGTCCGTACCGAAACTGATCGAACGACTGGAGGACCCCGATGCGGCGGTGCGCTATTGGGCCGCGCTGGGGCTCGGAGCGCGGGGCGACAAAGCTCTGCCGGCGGTTGAACCGCTGCTGGCTGCGCTGAAGGATGCGTCGCCGAACGTCCGGCTGGCTGCCGCCGAAGCACTGGCGGGGCTCGGTCAGGACGAGGCTGCGCTGCCGGTCTTGATCGCGGGTCTCGATCACGACAACGAATGGGTGCGGCTGCAGGCCGCCCAGATCCTCGATCGGCTGAACGAAAAAGCCAGGCCGGCCACGGAAGCCATGAAACGAGCCCGCACGGACAAGAACGAATACGTTGGTTTCGTGATAAACCATGCATTGGAGCAATTGGATGCTTTATAACTCCTCAGGGAGGCATCAGAAAGTGGGTGAGTCGTGAGAGCGAGGCGGTTGGCTGTTCTTGGGGTGCTTGTCCTGTCAGGTTTTGTCGCAAGTCGGCCGGCGCCGGCGGATGACGCAAGTTCCGCGCGCAAACCGAATATCGTCTGGATCTGGGCGGATAATCTCGCCTACGGGGACCTCGCCGTCTATGGCAACGAGCAGGTCAAGACGCCCGCGATCGATCGGCTGGCCCGCGAGGGGGTGCGATTCACCCAGTACTATGTCGCGCATACCGTGTGCAGCCCGTCGCGGGCGGCGCTTCTGACCGGACGTCAGCCTTTTCGCGTCGGTATCGTGGATGTTCTCAGGCCGGACGGTCCGACGGGCTTGCCGGCTGAGGAAATCACGCTGGCGGAGGCCCTGCGCCGGCAGGGATACGCGACGGCTGCTTTCGGCAAATGGCACCTGGGGGATCGCCGGGAGTTCCTTCCGTGCCAGCATGGCTTCGACACCTTCTTTGGCCTGCCCTACAGCATGGATATGCTGCCGACCTTGTTATACCAGGACGACAGGATCGTCGACGAACTCGCGGGCGACAAGGTTCAGGACGTGACCGAGCGATTGATCGATAAGGCCATCGAGTTCGTGACCGCGCGGAATGATCGGCCTTTCTTCGTGTACTTCGCCCATACCATTCCGCATCCTCCACTCAACCTGCGGCCGAAGGATCGCACGCCGTCCCGGCCCATCTATGACGACGCGATCGAATACCTGGATCGGCAGACGGGGCGATTGCTCGACGCGCTCGAGCAAAACGGATTGCGCGACAACACCCTCGTGTTCTTCAGCAGCGACAACGGCCCGATGGTGGCCGACGGCAAGACGGGCGGCTTGCGCGGCGGGATTCGCGATGCGTACGAGGGAGGTGTCCGCGTCCCCCTGATCGCGCGCTGGCCGGGCAGGATACCCGCGGGCAGGGTCGTGGATACGCCCGCCATCGCGCATGACATCTTCCCGACCGTGCTACGATTGGCCGGCGGCCGCCTGCCGGATGATCGCGTCTACGACGGCCAGGATATCTGGCCCGTCCTCGCGGGTCAGGACGGCTTCGAACGCAACAGGCCATTCATTTGGGTCTACCTGGACAAAGTGTCCGCCATCCGCGACGGGCGTTGGAAACTGCACGTCGCCCAGCGGGAGAAACGCCTGAAATCGCCCGAACTCTACGACCTGCTCGCCGATCCACGAGAATCCCGGCCGGTCAACGATCAGCACCCCGACATTGTCGAGCGTCTGAATAAAACAATCGCAACCTTCGAGGAGCAGATCCCCACCGTATGGCCCCTGCACTATCCGGTGCGCGATCCAGCCAAGGCGAAAGGCGGGATCAGGCGGGAATAGCCTGCGTAAGGAATCGACGCGTGCTCATGTGCCTTGTCGGGTGGCCGCTCGGTGGCGAAAGACTCGTTCTTTGGGATCCGATGCTTGAACAGAGCCGGTTGCGATGTGGTCGACGTGTGGCATGGGCATCTTGCCCATGTTTGCCAGGCTGCCAGTGTTCACCATAAGACTGGGGTCCACGAGACTGAGGTCCACGGGCCGTGTCCTGCTTCAGTCGGAATTGGAGAGTCGGGCCGTCTGAGTTGCACCGATAGGGGTGTACCAGGCGGAGGATTGTCCAATGCCGAGAGAACGACGGAATTTCACTGGGGCTGAGAAGATGGCCACCTTGCGGGAGCACCCGGTAAAGAAGGTGCCGATTTCGGAGGTGTGCGAGAAGCATGGCTTGCAGCCGACGGTGGGCGTGCCGGCGGTGTAAGGCACGAAGGCAATCAGCTTCAGGTCGATGAGCCCATCGCGGGCCACCTCGAACGAGCCCCAGTCCAGACCGAGGGCGTCGCAGATCTTCTCCTTGCGGTAGAAGCTGGCGCTGTACCGGTCGCCGGCCAAGACCAGGCACAGGTACAAGGCCTGGTCCTGAGGGGTCATCACCTGCAGGTAGCCGCTTCGCAGAAGGCGGTGGTCGATCCATGCGAAGGACTTTTCGATCCTTCTCACCCGCCGGGGTTGCGGAAAGCAGTACTTGCGAGGTAAAAAAAGGTTAAAAAAGGTTTTGGTGGCCCTGGGTGAGCAATCCCCCGGGGCCACCCAGCCGTTTTCTTCCTTCGACCGGTTGAAAGAAGCTCCTGGTTTCAGGGCTTTCGAAAGAGGTACATAGCCCAGCCCAGGCAGTTGCGGCCCCAGCGGAGATAGGCGTCGCGACTCCTGCGGGTGCTGCGAAGCAGAGCCTCAACGTCGGGATCGTCCGGGTGGTCGGCTGCATATCGCTCCGCAGCCTGCCATTGGAGCCCCTCGTAGCGATCCCAATCGTCCGGGTTGGCCATTAGAGTATAGAGAAGAGCAAGGCCTACATCCTCGCCCATGATCACGTTCCCGGCATGGGAACCGCACAGGTTGGGTTCAACGCCCGTGAGCTTCAGGTATTTCGGGTCGGGGTCGGTCATCCAGAACGGCTCGCCTACGAGCACCAGGCCGCCGGGCCGGGTCATCTTCGCCAGGGCCTCCAACGTGCCCCTGTGACTCTGGTATACCCAGGAGGCACCGATGCAAGAGGCCAAGTCCAGACTCTCCGGCGCATTCGGCTCGTACTTGCCGCCGTCCGTGTGGAGCAACTCGATGCGGTCGGCCAGACCCCGGGTCTCCACGTTTTTGCGGGCCGCCTTGATGGTGTAGGGGGAAAGGTCGATGCCCGTAGCTTTCACGCCGTACGCCTCGGCTACGAGGCAGAGGAACTCCGCTTTGCCGCAGGCCACGTCCAAGACGCGCCCTTCCTCCGGCAGCCGCAAGAGACTCACGAGTTCCCGGGTCTTTTCCAGGCTCAACGGGTTCATGATCGTGTGATCAGTGTGGGTGATACTGTAGTACTTCCACATGTCCATGCCCAGATCCATGGTCGGGCCCTTTCTATCCGTTTCGATTGCTATACCGTCGGTCCTTCCGTCATCCACTGTTGGCGACTTGCTTCCAGCCCACGGCCATATTAACGCTTTCAGCCAGGACCGGACAAGGAGTCAGAGGCCATTTCTTACACCTCTGCAAACCTCTTCCGCCGAGCGACGGTCCGGAGCGGGCTTTCCAGTCTCCAGCAGGCCTGGCCGCCCAATGCTGGCCGCGGTCGTCGCGCCATCGTCTAAGCCCACCAACCCCGCCGCCCCAGGTCAAAAATGGCTGACCCTCCTCCGGCTTTCCCCCCTTTTGGGTTTCAGCGCGTAGATGCGTGTACCATACATATACTCTATTCGAGACACCCGCTGCGATCCGTTCTCGACACCCCGGTGATGCAGCCCATTCACATCCTGCCTCCGCAGGTTGTTCGGCGCAGATCCTTCTTCCAATTCCTGATTCATGGTTTTCTCGTCCGAACCGAGCGAACCAGGCTTGGTTGATCAAAGGCGGCGGACCTTCAGAACTGGGTTATCGCTCGAACGCCATCGCGATACCATGCCTCGCCGAAGCATCGTCTGCCGTGCAGGCAGATGGCCCCGACGGCGATCGGAGCGATCGGCTGTGCCGACCGGAGGAAGGGGACGGCTGAGGCCGGTTCATCCGCCAGGGCGACGATCGCATCGTGCTCCTGGTGGGGGCCGTCGGCTCCGAACCGCTCCTCGACCTCGGGTCGTCGCAGTCGCAAGTGGGCGTCGAAGATCAGCTCCGGCTGGCGAACGGTCGTATCGTGGATCAGCCCCAGGCAGACCATATCCGCAATGTCGGCCGGCTCGATCGCGAGTTCCTCGTTCAATTCCCGGCGAACCCCCTCGAAGACGTCAAACGTTCCGTCCGCCCGGCGTTCGGCTGGTTCCAGGCAGCCGCCGAATGTGTGTACGTATCCGGGATGACACGCCACCTTTCGGCTGCGCCGGCCATACAAGAGCCAGCCATCCGCGGTGATCAGTGTGGCGGTCGTCCCCAGGGGATTGCTGTACAGGTCCCAGCCGAACTCGTCGCCCCGACGCCAGTTGCAGTAGTTCGTGCCCATCCACTGGGCGTAATCCGTCGGCCCGACCTCGATGGCCAGACGGGCATCCTCGACCCGATACCGCAACACGCGGGCCATCGGCCCATTGAATAACACCGCGCCGTCCTGCTTTGCCTGGCGAACACACCGCGCCCACGCTTCCGCGACCATGGCGTCCAGCGCCGGCGATGCGGCCCGCTGCTCCTGGCGCCAGCGAACCTCCAAATCACCCGCCCTGAAGACGCCGAACACATCGACCGCGAAGACCTGTTCCCGCAAGTTCATGCGTTCCAGTGTAATGTCCTGCGACTCCGCCCCCAAATCACCGACTCTCCGCGCCCCCAACCCATACGCCCAGTCGCTCCTCGCGCCAAATCCCCGGAAGCAGGAAGCCGGCGGGAGCATTTCGGGTCGGAGAAATTCATCCGAATCGAAGGACGCGGTTCATCAGGCGGGGCCGGGCGATGGCATGGCGACGAGCGCCAGCGGCAAGAACCGGCTTTTCAAATACCTCCCAAAAGCTCTTCATGCAGGTTTCCCGGTCCTCGGTTCCCGCGGTCGATCCCGATCCCGGAGTCGCGGCGTTCCAGCCACACTTCAGTTGGCGACGGGTTCCGATAATCCGGGCCTTTGCACGCCCCCCGCCCCCTTTTGCAGAACCTCGGGACCACGGACCGATATACGCTAGTCCTTGTGGGGGCGGACGGGGCCGACCCCAATAAAAGGGGCGATGGGGCTGGCGGGTGAGCCTCGATACCGGGGCGCGAGAAGTCGTTGGGAATTCATTTGCCGTTTGGCACAAGTTAGGGTATACTTATGTCCGTACAAAATGTGAACATCAGGCTGGCCAGTGCCGACTCGTCGGCCGACGGATCGGTCGGCGAACGGCTGCGGCTCGTCGGATCGGCTTTCAAGCCCCGGACGGGTCGCTCGCGACGTCCCCGCGGGATCGCGACCAGCCCACGGCGCACGGAGGCAGACCCCATGGCTCTTTTTCAGCCGAGTGAGCGTCGGCGCGCGGACAGCCGGTTACCCGAGGAAGCGGAGCTACCCTTGTGTGTGCTCGGGCCAGGCGGCGAATTCCGCGTTGCGGTGCCCCCGGAGGCCATCCGACGGGCGACCGCTCAGCAGCGGCAAAGAGCCCTCGCCCGCATGGACGCGGTGCTGCAGGAGTTGGGGCATGTCTCGCGTTTCGCCGCCCGGCTTGTCGCCGCCGCTTGGGGGCGGCCTGATGTTCGGGAACGGCCGGCCACGGACGACTGGCCTCTGGTCGTCCTCGGTCCGCAGGGCCTGGAGGTCCGGCGGCGCGAGGAGATGAGTCCGGCATCGAGGAAGGAGACCGGGTATGCCCGAGAAAACCGAACGCGGCGAGCGGCCCTATCGTCGTTTGACCCCGAAACAACTCCGCATCCTGACCCTGATCCGAGACTTCCAGCGCAAGAATGGCTATTCCCCGACTATGCAGGAACTCGCCGACGTGCTCGGCGTCACCAAAGTAACCATCTTCGAGCACGTCACCGGGCTCGAAAAGAAAGGCTTGTTGCAGCGTTCGAGACACCGGGCCCGCTCTTTGGAGCTCACCTCGCGGGCTGAGTTCCCCGACGAATCGCCCACCCTGCTGCCGCTGGCAGGCCATATCGCCGCGGGCGCGCCCATCGAAGCCATCGAAGACCGGGAAACGATCGACCTGGAAAACCTCTTCAGCACGCGAGCCGGCGCGTTCGTCCTCAAGGTGCGCGGCAACAGCATGATTGACGAGCAGATCCGCGACGGCGATCTGGTGGTGGTCGAGCGGCGCGAGACGGCCCGCGACGGCGACACGGTGGTCGCGCTGCTCGACAACGGCGAGGCTACCTTGAAGAAGTTCTATAAGGAGAAGAACCGCGTCCGCCTGCAGCCGGCCAATCCCGATTTCTCGCCCATCTACGCACAGGACGCCCGGATTCAGGGGGTTGTGATCGGCGTCCTGCGGCTCTATCGATAGGCAGGCCCGTTGGGCGGCGGACCCTGCGCTCAGCCGTCCTCGATTGCGCCGGATCCGAATCCGCACCAATCAAGAACTATTCCCGATGGCTCGGTCGATACCGTGCAAGCCACGCAACAGCCACTCCGCACCGGCGGTGTTTACACTGAGGCAGGTGGAAATCCATTGGGTGCGAGCGATCGTCTGATCCCAGGACGGTCGGACAGCCCGGCAAGGGGCGCGGCGGTGCATCCGAGATGCGACGACCACGGCCGCGGATCCGGGTGCCTCATGCCACTCGCTTCAGGATGCACCCCCGGCGCTGCGGCGCGCTCGGGTGCGACAGAAACCTTGAAAAAACGCGTGGATTGGGTATCGTACCTTGTTTCCGGCACGGGTGTCGTTTGCCGGGGGAGTCATGGGGGCATGGGACGGTCTATTGCATTGGCCCGGCCCGCGGATAATCAGGAGACGCTGGAATGGCAGTTACCAAGGTCTGGGTCGAGACGGACAACTGCACGTCGTGCGAGGCGTGCGTATCGTCCTGCCCTGAGGTGTTCGAAATGAATAATGACGTGGCCATCATCAAGGCGGAAGCAAGCAACGCGGATTTCCTGGCGGCCAACAGCGAGTCGATCAAGCAGGCGGCACAGGACTGCCCCTGTGAAGCGATCAAGTACGAAGAGGCTTGATCGGATGACGTGTCCGATCGATCAAACCGATCGGGCGATTTCGACAAGACCGCTGGAAGTCGACGAGACTGTGATTGAGAACCGCGACAGTCCGGAGCGATCGGGCGGAGGGAATCCGCCGGAGCCTGCTCAGAACTGTCGCGGTTGTCTTTCCCGTTCGGGCCTGTGCTCCCGGCTCACGCGTCAAGGGATACAGGCGGGATCGGCCGGCACCTCCGGGCCGAGCATGCATCCGAGGAAAGCGCCCAGGTCGTCGGCGTCCACGTCGTTATCGTGGTCCAGGTCGGCGCAGTGGCATTGAACGGTCGGCGGCAGCGTCCGCGTGCCCGACAGGCAGGTCTGGAACCAGCCGAAATCCTGCAAATCGATATCCTCGTCCATGTCCTGATCCACCGGCATGGGGGGGCAGCACGCCGTGTTCTCGCAGGTCGAGCCGGGCATCGCCGGCTCGCCGCCGAGCATCTGGCAATCGCCGTGGAAGGCCTCGATGCAACTGGTGTCCGGGAAGCAGCAGGCGCCCGGCTCCGCATACGGCTGACCTCCGGCGAGGACGACGTTGTCGAACGCCATGGTGCCGCCGCCGGCGGATCCGCGCAGACAGCAGACTTGGGCAGCCCCGCACGGACCGTTGCAGTCGATCGCGCCGTTGCAGGTCCACGTTCCCGGCGCGAGTTGGCAAGGGGGCTGAAATCCCATAACCATGCTGCTGAACGGCCCCCGGTAGGCGAGCGGGACTTGACATCGGCTCAATACGCCGCCGGCCCGCATCTCGACCAGCACAGCCGTACTCTTGATCGTGAGTCGGACCCAGTGTTGCGCATCGTCCGGAAGCAGCCGAAAGTCTCCGGGGGCCGGCTCCGCGCCGCCCGGATCAGGGAAAAGACCGTTCCTGAGCGTGTACCACTGCCGGCCATTGAAAAACGCCAGGTGTTGGGCCGTCGGAAAGTGGTACGTCGCCTCGCCGCAATGACACGGGTTGCTGTCCAGGAAAGCCATGACTCCGGCTGCGACGGCCGGGATGATCGGGGCGGTGCTGACGTCCGCACAGTTGGCCGGCGCCGGGCTTTGCCGGCACAGGATCGGCCAGTAGCCCGTGTTGCCGCTGTCATCGCCGCAGGGTACGCAGTAGTCGCTGATCACCCAGTTCGTCAGGCTGTCCACGCCGTCCTGCAGGATCCCTCCACGGCCATGTCCCACTTCCACGTACACATTGGCGCGTTCGATCTTATCAACCGATCGGCCGGTAAAAGTGAACTCCATCGTCAGGGGAGTCAGATCCGTCGCAAGCATAGCGCCGTAGGATGCGCCGTACTTGGTCCGGATTTCATCCCCCAGACCCGTGGAGCCATAACCCAGATGGTTGCCGCCATCCTGGCATCCAATCTTGGCGCAATAGGGATAGGAACTGTAGTACTCGTCATGGACTCCGGGCGCCCATCCGCATCGGGGCCCTGGCATCCACACATCCTCCATGGCCCAGCCGTTCCGAATATCCACACCCTGCGGATCACACCGCTCGGGCTCCGGCGGGGGATCCACACAGTAGCGGTCGAAATCATCACAAAAGACGGCGTCCGGCCGCTCGGTGTAACACCAGCGATCCGCGGCCAACACCGGAGTGGAAACCACACTGAGAAGGGTCAAGATGCCAAGCAGAGATAGAATATGCGGAAGCCGCATGCGTCGATCCCCCTGGAAGTACCTGTTTCGAATTCACTCCGCGTTCATCCAGTATACCATTGGAGGGAACGCGGCTCAAGCTGCGAGGCGGTCTTGAGGTCAATCCTCCATCCGCCCCGGGTTCATGGACGGGCGCCACCCCGCGTCGATGACCGGGGCGGAAGCAGTGTCTTTCGGAGTTATCCTTGGAGATCCCAAGCCCCGGGCAGCGGTTCAGAGGCGGTCAGTGGGGTCAGCGCCTGCCTGCCCTGCCCCTCACGGACCGGGAACGTCCGCGCTCGCGGGGTCGGGAGTCACCGGGCGGCAAGCGGTGTTGCGCCGGGGAGGCTGATTCGGGGGAACCCCTGACGCCGTCAATCGGCGCAGGCGGGGTCGGCCGGCACTTCCGGACCGAGCATGCATCCCAGAAACCTGGCCAGGTCGTCCACATCCACGTCGTGGTCAAGGTCCAGGCTGGCGCACTGGCAGGGAACGCTCGGTGGCAGGGTCCCCGTACCCGACAGGCAGGTCTGGAACCAGCCGAAGTCCTCCAGGTCGACATCGCCGTCCATGTCGTGGTCCGCGGGAAGCGGCGGGCAACAGGCGGTGTTCTGACACGTTGTACCGGGCAATGCGGGTTCGCCTCCGAGCAGCCGACAGTCGCTCGCATACGCTTCGGTGCAACCGGTGTCCGGGAAACAGCAGGCACCGGGCTCGGCGAAACCCTGGCCGCCGTGCACGGCCACGTTATCGACGGCCACCGTACCTCCGCCGGGCGACCCGCGGAGGCAGCACGCTTTATCTTTGCCGCACGGTCCGTTGCAATCGAGGGCACCGTTGCAGTTCCACGTTCCCGGTGCGAGTTGGCAAGGCGTTTGGAATCCCATCAAGACGCTATTGAACGGGCCTACATAGGCGAGCGGGATCGCGCACCGACTCAGTTGGCCGGTTCGCCCCGGCCTGAACTCGACCGTCACGTTCGCGCTCCGAACGGTCATGCGAACATAATGCTGGACGTCTCCGGGCACCAGCTCGAAGTCACCGGGAGCCGGCTCCGAGCCCCCGGGGTCGGGGAACAGCCCCTTGCGCAAGGTGTACCACTGTCGACCGTCGAAAAACGCCAGGTGCTGAGTGTAAGGCCAGTGAACGCCAGTCTCGCCGCAATGGCACGGATTGCTGTCCAGGAAGGCCAGAGCCCCGGCGGCTATGGCGGGCACCACGGCGGCGGTGCTCACGCTTGGACAGTTGGCGGGTGTCGGATCCTGTCGGCACAGGATCGGCCAGTAGCCCGTGTTATCGGTCGTATCACCGCACGGCACACAGTAGTCGCTGATCACCCAGTTCGTCAGGCTGTCGACCCCGTCGATAAGGTTTCCCCCGCGGCCGTACCCGAGCTCCACATACAGATTCGCGAACTGGATCTTGTCGAACTCCCGGCCATTCATCGCGAATTCCACCGTCAGGGGAGTCAGATCCGTAGCCAGAACCGACCCGAACGCGCTGCCGAACTTTCTCTGTATGTCGTCACTCAAAGCCGTCGTGGCGTATCCCAGATGGTTGCCTTGGCTTTGGCACCCGATCTTGCAGCAGTAGGGGTAGGATTCGCAGTATTCGTCATGAACACCGGGGACCCAGCCGCAATTGTGCAGCACGTTCCAGGGGGGATCCAGGTCGCTTCGGATCTCGACGCCCGGCGGAGGATCGCATCGATCGGGCTCAGGGGGAGGATCCACACAGTAGCGGTCGAAATCGTCGCAGAAGATGGCGTCCGGAAGGTTGCTGTAACACCATCTGTCCACGGCGAGCGTCTGCGTGGAAAGCGCACCCGGCAGTATCACGATGGCAAGCACGTCGGCCGTGAATAGTCGCCTCATCTGTTCCCCCGTTCAACCACCCTGTCGATCGTGACGCATTCGGTTTTCCGATCGCTCCGCGAATGGATCTTGGTCCGCCGGCGGAAAGCCGAATGCGAACAGTCTCCGAGTTGATCAATCGGCGCAGGCGGGGTCGGCCGGCACCTCCGGACCGAGCATGCAGCCGAGGAACCTGGCGAAATCGTCCGCATCCACGTCGTTGTCCTTGTCGAAATCCGCGCATTGGCATGGCACGGTGGGCGGCACGGTCCCGATCCCCGACAAGCAATTCTGGAACCAGCCGAAGTCCTCGAGATCGACGTCGGTGTCCATGTCGTGGTCGGTCGCCAGGGGCGGGCAGCAGGCCGCGGTCTGGCAGGTGGTCCCGGGCATGGCCGGCTGGCCGCTCATGAGCTGGCAGTCTCCCGCGAAAGCCTCCACACAACTGGTATCGGCGAAGCAGCAGGCGCCCGGTTGAGCGTAGCCCTGGCCGCCGTACACCGCGAGGTTGTCGATGGTCACTGTACCTCCACCGGGAGCCCCGCGGAGACAGCAGACCTTCGCGGAACCGCACAGGCCGTTGCAGTCGGCGGCCCCGTTGCAGTCCCACGTCCCCGGGGTGAGCTGGCAAGGCGGCTGGAAACCCATCATCAGGCTATTGAACGGGCCGATGTACGCCAGGGGCAGTTCGCACCGGCTCAACTGCCCGGTGGGTCCAGGCCTGAACTCGACGATCATGCTTGCGCTCTTGATGGTCAGGCGAACCTGGTGGTTGACGTTGCCGGTAAGCAGCTCGAAATCGCCGGGCGCCGGCTCCGCGCCGCCCGGATCGGGAAACATGCCTTTGCGCAGGGTATACCACTGCTTCCCGTCAAAAACCGACAAGTGCTTGGTGTAAGGCCAGTGGTCTCCCGTCTCCCCGCAGTGGCACGGATTGCTGTCCAGGAAGGCCAGAGCCCCGGCGGCGATGACCGGCAGCACGGTGGCCGTGCTCACGCTCGGACAGTCGGCCGGCGTCGGGCTCTGCCGGCAAATGATCGGCCAGTAGCCCGTGTTATCGCTAGTGTCACCGCAAGGAACGCAGTAGTCGCTGATCACCCAGTTCGTCAGCGTGTCGACCCCGTCGATGAAGTTTCCGCCGCGGCCGTAACCGATTTCCACGTAAAGGTTGGCTGCGTGGACCTTGTTGAACGTCCTTCCGTTGAGGGTGAACTCCACCTTCAAGGGCGTCAAATCCGTGGCGATCATCGCCCCGTAGGCGCTGCCAAACTTCGCCTGAATGCTGTTGGCGATTCCCTTCGTGCCATAGCCCAGGTGATTGCCGCCATCCTGGCATCCAATCTTGCAGCAGTAGGGCTCGGACGCGCAGTATTCGTCATGGACTCCGGGAACCCAGCCGCAGTTGTGCTGGACGTTCCACCCATCCAGGCCGGTGCGACTGTCGCCGGTCGCCGGGTCGCATCGCTCGGGCTCCGGACCCGGGTCCACGCAGAAGCGGTCAAAATCTTCACAAAAGAGGGCGTCCGGGAGGTTGGTGTAACACCACCGGTCCTCCGCCTGGATCTGAACGGGGGGCGCGGCAAGAACGCCAAACAAGACGGCCAGAGCTGTTAACCGACGCATCGTTCGGGCCCTCGACGAAGTGTATGTGAATCGTCAACTTCCGCGGACTGTCATTATACCCGTTGGCGGGGAGATGACGCAATTGAATTCGTTTGAAGGGTGGTCCGGAAACACCGAGGAATCTCGCACCCCCCGGCGCGAAAAACAGTCATATCGAGCCACTCATGAAGCACTGCTTTACGGCGCGCAGGTCCACTCCGGGAGGATACCGGCGGCTCGTCCCAAACCCTCATTTGAGGTTGGTGTTGATCCACGCGAGGACCTCGGCCTCATGTCCCTCAGGCTTCACCTTCTCGAAGACGTGAGCAATCCGCCCCTGTGGATCGATGACAAAGGTCGTGCGGACCACGCCCATGTACTTCCGGCCGTAGTTGCTCTTCTCCTGCCAGACGCCGTAGGACTCG
>JAPKGY010000070.1 GCA_026647385.1 Phycisphaerae bacterium
AGGGACAAGGTCGCCCGGCGTCGCGAGCCAGGTCCCTCCGCTGCCGTTCAGCAAAACCCGGCCTTTGCCGTTGATCTGTATGGGGAAACTGGCCTCGCGAGGGAGGCCCGGCAGATCGTAGTGATCCGAAAGCGTCAGGTGTGCCCCCTGAAATCCGGGCTCGATCCTGACCGAAATCGCCATCGTCCCCTTTCGGCCGAAGGGGAAATTGAGGCACGCAGCCGAGGTTACGCTGGTCTTCGGTTTGAGCATCCTCAGCGTCTTGCCCGGCCCGCCATCGGGGTCGGCGGTGGCTGACACACCCTCGGAAGACAACGTCGACCATCTCCGAACGCCGCGCTCGAACGTCTCGGAGAACTCCGTCCGGGTGAGGAACTCCGGATCGAACGTCGCGACAAAACCGGCGGCATTAACGAGGACTCGGCCGTTCGGCATCTGAGTGACGTACGGATAGCTGACCTGCGCGTTGGTGGTCACGCGGGCCACCTCACGATAGCCCGCCCAGGTTCTGCCCTCGTCGCCGGATATGGCCGCCGCCAGGACCGCTCGTTCTGCGTTGCCCCACTTGATCGGCAGAAGTCCTTCGGCCCCGCAGTTATTCCACAGGAGAAGCAAGCGGCTATCCTTGAGCCTCAGGATCGCCATGGCCGACTGATTGCTCACGAACCGGGTATGCCGCGCGGACGACCAGGTCATCCCGTCGTCGGTCGAGAACGATTCCCATTGAAAGCCGTCCTGCGACCTCGGCAGAAGCCAGATTCGGCCGTCCTTGAGTTGGATGCCCACGGGTTCGGCCGCCCCGCTCTCGTACCAGTCCGCCGCGCCCGTGTTGATCGTGACTTGGTTGGGAGGCATCCGCCAAGATGCGCCGTTGTCGTCGGAGTATGGACACAAACCGATCCACACGCCCGTCTTGCGGTCCGAGAGGGCGCTGAGCGGAGCGAGGATGCGTCCACTGGCGCTCTGAAACGCGTTATTGCTCGAACCGGTATAGCTGAACCCGAACGGCACGGTTTGCACCGCATCCCACGTCTGGGCATTGTCCCGCGAGCGCGCGTGCCAAAGGGGCGACCTTGCCTTCGAGCGGTCCTTGAAATCGAATTGATAGTATTCAAGGCCGAAGAAGTGGGCGTAGCCCTTGTTATCCACGAAGGCGGCCCCGTTCGTCCACTGGGCCCCTGTGCGGTCGGGAAACGCGAACAGGTTGATTGGCTCGGACCACGTCAGGCCGTTATCCTTGGAGCGCACCGCGCGGGCGAACCACCTTTCACCCTCCTTGGCGGTCGACCACATCATGACCGTTCCATCCGCGACGGTCAGCGGAACTCCGACGGACTTCGGTGTCGTCACCCGGACCGCGTCCCCCGGCCGATCCCCAAGATACGCCTCGGCCAGGCGATCGGTCTCCCAATCCGGATCCCGCGCCATCAGACCCAGCGTAGCCTCGTCGAGGGACCGTACAGGTTGTGCCGACGCGGCCTGCCCACCGTGAACCCCGGTTGCAGCGATGAGCAGCACGGAGAGCGCCGGCTTCCAGGCGTCTTGACATGCGAGCATCTTGACTTTGGCCACGGCGACTCCTCGATTTTGACGTTTTGACGTTTCCTACGCCTTTTTGGCGGTTACCGTCCGCGGATCGAATGCATCCCGCAGGCCGTCCCCGACGAAGTTCAAGGCCAGCAGCGTCGTACCGAGGAACAGACACGGATACAGCAGGATCCACCAGAAGCTGACCACCGGGTTGATGGCCGCCACTCCGTCGGCCGCCATCGAGCCCCAGGTCGGCACGGGCGGCGCCACGCCGATCCCCAGGAAGCTCAGGAACGACTCCTGCAGGATGGCCTGCGGAACCGTCAGGGTCGCGTACACGACGATCGGCCCGATCAGGTTCGGCAGCAGGTGGCGCAGGAGAATCCGCGTATGACCGATCCCCGCCGCCCGGGCGGCTTCGACAAACGCCATCTCCCGCAGCGAGAGTACCTGTCCGCGGATGACCCGGGCCATCGTCAGCCAATTCACCGAGCCGATCGCGACGAACAGGATGACCACGTTGGCGACCTGCCTGTCCCCGATCAGGGAGACCAGGGGCTGCTCGAACGCCACCTTCATCAGAATCACGAGCAGAATATAGGGAAGGCCATACAGGATGTCTACCAACCGCATCATCGCGTTATCGACGCGTCCCCCTGCCAGCGCCGAAATCGCACCCCACAAGACACCCACGGTGACGCTGATCGCCGCAGCCCCGAGCCCCACGCTGAAACTGATGACCCCGCCGAAGAGGCATCGCACGAGCATGTCCCGGCCGAGCGCGTCGTAACCGCACCACTTCGTCCACGATTCGAAACTCGGCGGCTGGCGGTTCATGGCCAGGATCTGATCGTCGAACGAGCGAGCGGTCAGCGGCAGCGTCGCCACGATGGTCAGGGCGAGCAGCCCGAGGAAAACCAGACTCCCCATGGCTGCCCGGTTCCGCCGAAAGCGCGCCCACGCCCGCGACCCCGGCGATTGGCCGGGCCGTATGGTGTCGCAATCGATTGCCGCCGCTCTGCTCATCAATCCGCCTCACAAGCCCTCATTGAACGATGGGGTGCAATCGGGCATCCCCTGGTGAATGCCGAACGACGAAATCCGAATGTCGAATCAATGTCGAGTGTCGAAAATCCGTCCTGGTCGCCTCGCCTGGGTCGCCACGGCGACCAGGACGGATCCTCGACATTCGGATTTCGTCATTGGTCATTGCCCTACCCCCCCTCCACGCGCACACGTGGATCCACGAACGCATAGCATACGTCGACCAGCAGGTTCATCCCCACCAGCAGTCCGGAGTAGACCAGCACGGTCCCCATGATCAGGCCGCGATCCAGGTTCAACACGCTGTTGACGAAGTGCTGTCCCAGCCCGGAGATGTTGAACAGCTTCTCGACCACGAAGGATCCGGTCATGGCCATCGCCAGCGCCGGCCCGAGGTAGCTCACGACCGGCAGCATGGCGTTCTTGAGCGCGTGCTTCCACACAACCCGCAGTCGGTCCACGCCCTTGGCCCGGGCCGTCCGGATGTAGTCGCTGTTGAGTACATCGAGCATCCCCAGCCGGGTCAGCCGGGCGATGTAGGCCATGAACGGCAGCGACAGCGTCAGGGCCGGCAGGGGCAACTGCGACAGGCTCCCCCACCCGCCGACCGGCAGCCACTCCAGCTTCATCGCAAAGAGCAGCAGCAGCCCGGTCCCGGTCACAAACGTCGGCAGCGACACGCCGACCAATACCAGTCCGAGCGACGCCACGTCGAACCAGGATCCCCGCCGCACCGCACTGATCACGCCGACGGGGACGCCGATCACCACTGCCAGGGCGATGGCCGCCACGCCAAGCACGAGCGAAACCGGCAGGGATTGGGCGATGATCTGCGTACACGTCCAGTCGCGATACTGAAAGCTCGGCCCGAAATCGAGGCGCAGCACGCCGGCCAGGTATTCCCAGTAATATCGCCAGTTGTCGTCGATGTGATAACGGGCCTCCAGCGCCTCCTGCACGGCCACGGGCATCTGCCGGTCAGGCCGCTGGAACGGGTTGCCCGGTACGGTGACCACCATCAGAAAGGTGATCGTATAGATCGCCCAGAGCACCGGGATCATCAGCAGCAATCGCCGCACGATGTACTTCATTGCATCCGCCCCGCCGAACGGTCGACGTAGATGAACTGAGTCGGGTATTGCTGCCGGGGATTGACGAACACGTCGTGAACGTTGGGATGCCAAGCGTAAATCATCACGTACGTAAACAACGGCAGCACCGGTATCCGCTCCTCGACGAGATGCCGCTCGGCCTCGCTCAGGACCCGCAGACGGGCGGCTGGATCCTCCGTCCGCGACGCCTGGGCCAGCAGTTCGTCGTACCGCGCATCGTTGAATCCCGAGTAGTTGTGCCCGTTCTTACTCTGCAACAGGTCCAGGAACGTGGTCGGATACATGTAATCCCCGAACCACCCGCTCCGCGTCACCATGAAACGGTGCTCCGACTGATCCTCGGCAAACGTCTTCGTCTCCTTTCCGAGCAATTGCACCTTGACGCCGAGTTCCTTCTCCCACATTCGGGCCAGGGCCTGCACGATCCGCTCCTGATTCGATTCGGTGTTGTAGAGGAACTCGATCGTGGGCATTCCTCGACCGCCCGGATAACCGGCGTCGGCCAGTGCGCGGCGGGCGCCGTCCGGATCGTACGACAGCCCCTTGGGGCTCTCGTACCCGTGGATCTGCCCGGCCGGAACCAACGGCCCGGACACCGGGTTGCCCAGTTGCACCACGTTATCCACGATTTCCTGCTTGTTGACCGCCAGGCTCAGCGCCCGCCGCACGCGCACGTCCGCGATCGGGTTGGATCTGCCGTCGTTCAGCCTCGGCCGGCAGTTGAAGAAGAGAAAGTACGTGCCGAACGACGGCATCGCGTGAATGTCCTTTCGCTTTCCCTCCCGGGCCAGCCTCAGCAGTTGAGGCCGATAGTCCATGTTCAGGTCCACCATCATGTCCACAAGCCCCTGCTCGTAGATCATGAAGGCGCTGTTTTGATACTCGATGTCCACCGCCTCGACGGTGCGGCTTCGCACGTTCGCGCGATCCCAGTAATACGGATTCGCCTCGTAGCGCAGCATCCGCTTGAACAACCACTCCTTCAGCACGTACGGGCCGTTGCTCACCAGCCCCGGATAGCCGTTCTTGTGATAGTCGGGCTTGGTCCACTGCGGGTCGTACGACCAGACGCCCAGTTCACCCAAAAGCCGGCCTTCGTACCGGTCGCGCAGGATCTCGATCGATTTGTGGATCGGCATGAACGTCGAAAACGAGAGCAGATCGCCCAGGTACGGCGTAGGCCGGGCGAGGCGGATCTCCAGGGTGCGGTTGTCGATCGCCCTCATCCCCACTCGTGCGAATCGCTGCTCCATCTCAACGATGTGCGTATCCAGCAGGGCGTCGCCCAAGGCCTTCCAGTTCGTGTGCACGTCGGCCAGCGCCTCGACCGCCCGCTCCCAGAATTTGTCCTGCGGCCCGGGTACCGGTTGCGGGATGGCCATCGGCAGGAGCTTGAGGAGCGGAGCGCCCACCTCGCTCCGAATCGCCTTTCCCAGTGTCTCCGCCCTGATCGGCGAGCCTTTCTGCAACCGGCGAATGACGGTCAGCGTGTTCATGGCCGCCTGGCGCCACTCGAGGTACTCGGTCGCCCCTGCGATGTGGTCGGCGATGAGCGACGCGTACACCTCCGCCGTGCCTGGCTCGATCGCCCGGCGCCACCCGCGTATGAAGTCGTGGGCTTCGACCCGGTCGCCATTGGACCATCGCGCCTCCGACCGAATCGTGAACACCAGCCGCCGCCCGTTCTCGCTCGACTCCGCCGGCCAATAACCCGCCCCCGATTTCGGCTCATACGTCCTGGCGTCGAGTTGCGTCAGGCCCTCCCAGATGGTCTGGCAGGCTTCGATATCCTGAAAGTAGCTCATCTGCGCGGGATCGAGCGACTGAATGCTCGCTCGGCTGATATACCGCAGATCCGGCGGGGGTCGATCCGCCTCGCTGCGCAGCCCGGCCCAAGCCGCCGCCGCAGCCAGGACCAGCACCCCGACAGTAGCCGCTCGTTTTCTCACACCCGCATCTTACCCGCAACCATCCTGGTCAGCCCAGTACCCGACGCTGCGGTGCCCTCGCTCGTTTTTCCCCAGTCAGAGGGTGTGCCCTGAGAGAAGGGGGCAGTCCCCTTTTCGCGGCAGGTTTTTGACGGACCCGACCCGCAAGGCGCAACACCCCACCCTTCGTCCCACCGACATGGGAGCATTCCCCGGGCTTCTCACACACCCGCTGACCTGCCCGCTTCCGCCCTTACCCCACCTGCTTCCTGAACCGCACGAGACTCAGCCCCATGATGACCACGCAGCAGATCGCGAGCCCCGCGATGTGGGGCACGAGGTCGACCATCCCGGCCCCGCGCAGGATCACCCCGCGCAGGATCTCGACGAAGTACGTCACCGGCAGCGCGAAACCCACCGCCCACAAAGGCCAGGGCATCTCCGACCGCGGGAACACGAAACCCGACAGCAGCACCGACGGCAGCATGATCAGGGCCGCGAACTGCATCGCCTGGAGTTGCGTCGACGACACCGTCGAAATCAACAGTCCGAGCCCCAGGGCTGTGACAATGAACAGCAGCGACAGGCCGATCAGCGTCGCGAGACGGCCGTTGATCGGCACGTCGAATACCAGCCGCATGACCACGAGAATGACCAGCAGTTCCGCGCACGCCAGGAGGGTGTACGGAATGAGTTTACCGAACAGCAACCCCGCCCGTCCCACGGGTGTGACGAAAAGCTGCTCCAGCGTGCCGAGTTCGAGTTCCTTGACGATGGAAAAGCTCGTGAGGAACACCAGCACCACCTGGAGGATGATCGCGATCAGTCCGGGCACGAAGAAATGCGCGCTTTCCAGGTCCGGGTTGTACAACATCCGCGGCCGAAGCTCGATCGGCAGCGCGGGCCTGCCCGTTTCGGTGCGCGATGGAGCGATCTGCAACGCTTCTCCGAACATCTTCGCCCGCCCGATGGCAATCTGCGTGACCAGCAGGCTGGCGGCGTTCAGCGCGGTGCTGGCCACCTGCGAATCGCTCCCGTCGATCAGCATCTGCACCTCCGCCTGCTCGCCGAGCAACAGCCGCTCCGAGTAATCCGGCGGGATGATCAAGCCCGCCTTGGCCGTCCCCGACGTGATCGCGCGTCGCAATCCCTCCCTATCGTCAACCCACCGGACGACCGCGAACGTTTCCGTATTGACCATCGCGTCGACCAGGCGGCGACTGTCCTGCCTCCCGTCCAGGTCCAGCACCGCCATCGGGATATTCTCAATGGTCACCTGGATCGCGAAGCCGAAAATCGTCATCTGCAACAGGGGGACGCCGAGGGTGAACAGGAGGGTCGCCCGATCCCGCCGCAGGTGGGTGAACTCCTTGAACAGGATGGCCCAGAATCCTCTCACCGGACACCTCCGCGCATCGCCCGCCGACTCAGGAGCACGAAC
Source organism: Phycisphaerae bacterium (assembly GCA_026647385.1). GTDB lineage: Bacteria > Planctomycetota > Phycisphaerae > UBA1845 > PWPN01 > JAPKGY01. Next base: position 7,056 of record JAPKGY010000070.1, read on the forward strand.
ACGTCCTCGAGCGTCGGCCCCACATCGCGGCAGGCCGCCCCCGCGTCGCCCGGCGCGATCCGGGCCAACAGATCCTCACCGGTCAGGTCGTCGTCCACCAGCACGTGCAGCGTGGTGCCGAACAGCGTCGCATCGCGAACGCCGTCCAGCTTCTTGGCGGCGGCCAGAGCACCGGGCGGGTCCGTGCACGCGACTTCGAACCGCCGGGTCCCCGGAGGGGACACCTCCGGCATCGCTTTGAGTTCGTGAGGCTTTCCCACGGCGATCAGCCGCGACTGATAGATGTACGCCACGTGCGTGCAACGCTCCGCCTCGTCCATGTAATGCGTGGTCACGAACATGGTCACGCCGGCGTGCGACAGCTCGAAGAGCAGATCCCACAAGTCGCGTCGGGCCACCGGATCGATGCCGGCCGTCGGCTCGTCGAGGAAGATCACCTCCGGCTCGTGGATAATGGCGCAGGCCAGCGCCAGCCGCTGCTTCCATCCCCCTGACAGTTGCGACGCCAACCGATCCGCATAAGGTTCGAGCCCGGTCAACGCGATGACCGCGCGCTCGCGCTGCGTCTGGCGTGTCGGGTCCAGACCGTAGATCCGCCCGTAGAACCGCAGGTTTTCCTTCACGGTCAGATCGCCGTACAGGCTGAATTTCTGCGACATGTACCCGATGCTCTGCTTGATCGCCTCCGGGTTAGCGCTCACGTCGACGCCCAGCACGCTCCCCGTCCCTTCGCTCGGCCGAAGCACGCCGCAGAGCATGCGGATGAGCGTCGACTTGCCCGAGCCGTTCGGGCCGAGCAGTCCGAAGATGGCCGATCGGGGCACATCCAGGCTGATTTCGCGCACGGCGACAAAATCGCCGAAGCGCCGGGTCAGCCCCGATGTGCGAATCACCGATCCGGTCATGGCTCACTCGCCTCTCCGAGCAGCACATCCGCGATCATTCCGACCCGCAGTTGATCCAGCCCCTCTTCGAGCGCGACCTTGATCCGGAAGACGAGCTTGCTGCGCTCTTCGGGCGTCTGAACGTTGCGCGGGGTGAATTCCGCCTCCTGGGCGATGAATGTGATCCTGCCTCGGAAGCGTTTGTCCGGAAATGCATCCGCCCGGATGGGCACCTGTCGGCCGACGGTCACCTCGCCTAATCGCGACGCGGGCACGTACGCGCGGACCCACAGGTGCGACATATCGAGCAACGAAACCGCCGGTGCGTTCGGGGCCAGCAGTTCACCCGGCTGCAAGTCGATCGCCTCGACGATGCAGTCTTCCGGCGCGGTCACCACGAGATCCGCCAGCCGGACCTGGATGGCCGCCACCCGGGCCTCCGCCGCCGCCACCTGGGCTGCCGCCTTGGCGACGTCCTCCGACCGGTAGCCGTTCTCCATCAGGTTCAGTGCTTGCTCCGCCTCGGCGAGTGCCGCCTGCACCTCGGCGATCTCTTCCTTCCGGGTGCCGGCTTTCAGCAGAGCCAGTCGCTGCCGGGCCGCCCCGACCTCCGCCTGAGTCACCGAGTGCTGGCGCACGCTCTGCTCGTACTCAATCGCAGCCGCTTGGCCCTTCTCCCGCAAGTCCGCGAGCCGATCGTATTCCACCTTCGCCAGCCGCAACGACGCCTCCGCCCGCTTCACGTCCTCCTCGGCGATCGCGATCTCCTCAGGCCGCGGACCTGCGATCAGTTTGTCCAGGACCGATTTGGCCCGGTCGCGCTTCGCCCGCGCCTGCTCGATCTCCTCCTTGCGAAAACCCGACTTGAGCCGATCATATTCCGCTCGAACAGCCGCCAGATCCGCCTGGGCCTGCTTCAACTGCTCCTGCAAGTCGAACGGCTCGACCGAAAACAGCGGCTCGCCCGCCTTCAGGCGCCGGCCCTCGACGACCTTCACCTCCGCCACGCGCCCGCCGACCCGCGACCCGACCCGGACCTGATCGGCCTCGACGAACCCGGAAACCACCAGAGGCTCGCCGCGCTGCTGATCCCAGTAAAGCCAGCCGACAATCGCCGCCGCCACGAGCACGCCCATCACGACCCATCGCCACATGATGCCGACCCCCTTTATCGACGTCGGAGGGGAACCCGGGCGGAGTCGTTCCACCCCGGCGCGGGGCCTCGCGGGCCATCGCGCAAGAGCAG
>JAPKGY010000700.1 GCA_026647385.1 Phycisphaerae bacterium
GTCGGCCCTCCGCGTCGACCTGCACGCCGGGCAAGGTCACGCAACAAACGTCGATTTCATCCGGCACGCCGTCGCCGTCCGAATCCGCCGCCGGGACGGCTGTGGGAAACTGAAAGATCAGAAAACTCGCCAGTACGCAAACCAAGCCGCTGCGCCGCATGATGGCTCCCCCTGGCCGTACCGAAATGGCGCGGTCGATTTCCAATGACTCCGGAGCGACGACACGCCATCACGGACATGGCGGCGAGAAGCCGCTCCACACTCATTAATATACCCCGAGGTTGTTCCACTTGCCGCGAAAAACCTGAAAGCCGCGTCGCCGGAAGAAGCCCCGCTTTATACGGCCTGCTGTGTTGCGATCGACACGGAGATGATCCTCTCCCGCCGCCTGGCGCAGGTGTACGCCCGGCCGGCTATCGAGGCTTCGATGGTGCTTGTACAATGAGCATCTAACCTGACCGCCGAACCCGGCCGTCGGATTCCTGGAGGGCGTGTGAGAGCCGCCGAGGGAGCGGGACAGTCCCTATTTCGCAGCAGGCTCCCGACGGGACACGCGCACGCGGCGGAATGATCGATCCTTTGTTCCAGCGAAATGGGGACAGTCCCGGGGCTGCTCACCCCCTCTCTTGGAGGCCCCTGACAGGAACACGACGATGAGAATAACAAGTATCCGTGCCACGCCGGTGAACATCCCACTCGAAGCCCCCTACCTCTGGTCGGTGGGAACCTATCCGGGCACAACTAAAGTGATTGTGGAAGTCCGGACCGACGAAGGGCTTGTCGGTATCGGGGAGGCACCCTCGCTCGATTGCGAGCCGGTCATCAACAAATCCCTGGCCGATCGCCTGAAAGGCATGGACCCGTTCGACCTGACCGCCTGCGAGCAACGCTGCGTGCCCGACACGCGCGTTCTCTACCTGACCGACGGAAACGTCGAACTCAAGGCGTTCGGTGGAATCGAAATGGCCCTGTGGGACATCAAGGGCAAAGCCTTGAACATGCCGCTCTACAAGGTGCTCGGCGGCGCGGTGCGCAAAGCCATCCCGTTCACGGAATACTACGCCTACCGCCTGCCCGTCGGCGGCGCCGGCGGCGAGGGCTCACCCGCCCAGGTGGCGGCGTACTGCGCCCGGATGCGCGAACAGCACGGCTCGACCTTCTTCGAGGGTAAGTGCTCCACCGGCGACCCGGCCGTCGACGTTCGGATCATCAAGGAAGTCCGCGCCGCGGTCGGAGACGACGCCATGATCCGCGTGGACGGCAACATGGCCTGGTCGCTGCCGACCGCCCGCCGGCTGCTGGCCGACCTCGAGCCGTACAACATCCGCAACTTCGAGGACCCCGTCGCCACGTACCACGAAATGGAAAAACTCCGACGGCACAGCCGGATTCCGTTCTCGACGCACGGACCCGACCTCAAGTGGGCTGCCCGACTCGGCGTCCCCGACGCGTTCGTCCTGAACCTGACGGTATGGGGAGGCATCGCCCGCACGCTCAAGCTCATCGCCGCTTGCGAGGAGATGGGCATCGACTTCTGGTTCTACAGCGGGGAAACCGGCGTCGCCAGCGCCGGATACCTGCACGTGTATGCAGCCACCCACCATCTCCGCGAGCCCAGCCAATCCCTTTTCCGCTTCCAGACCGACGACGTGATCGAGGAGGGCCCGTTCAGGCCGAAGAACAACCTCATCCCGGTTCCGGAAGGCCCCGGCCTGGGCGTCACCCTCTCAGCCACCGCCCTCAAACGCTGCCACGAACGATTCCTGCGCGAGGGCAACTACGACCAGTACCACAATCCGGGCAAACCGGGCGTTTTCGTTCGCCTGCCGCTGAACTGATGTGTCGCACAAGTCAGGCGTGCGATCCGAAGAGAAACGGGCGCCCCGTTCCTCTCGGAGGATGAGTGGGCAAAAGACCATCTATAAGCAGTCAAGCCTGGGTAAAGGGGGCAGTCCCCGGGCTTCTCACACACCCTCTCGGTACTCCGAGGGGAGCGGGGCCTCGGTGATCGACTGCGGACCCGACCACTCCGGCAGGCACATCCATTCCACATCCGACCATCGCACCCCCACCCTTGCTGCGCGAGGATGAGCCGCCCGGAACGGAAATCGGCCTGGGATAGTACGGTTTGATTCCACCGGCGTTCGCCGATCCGGGCATGGCCACATCGCACGGAATCTGTATAATCGACCTCAACCTCTTCCGGGCTGCGGGATCGGGCGCAGCAGCTACGCTCAGTAAGGGTGTCACCAAGACCAACAGTCTAACCGGGACGGAGGTGCAGGCATGTCCGCGGCGCGTAGTCTCACCGGAGCTCTTACCGTGTTCTTCCTGGCCGATCTGCTCGTGACGTTCGGGTGCAGCCCGCCGATCCCCGAGAACGTCGGCGGACTCGATGTCGGCGATTTCGAACTGATCAGCTTGAACGGCTTCGACCCCGCCGACAATCAACTCGACAAGAACGATTACGCCTGGGCGATGGAGTACTTTGTTCCGGACGGCGCCGGAACAGGTCGCATCTACGTCGGGACAGGCAACGACATGATCGGGCTGATATACCAGGGCATCAGCGCGGTCATGGGGGTGGGCGAACTCGGCGAGGTGTCGGCCCGCCCGCCGGAGATCCGGCGGTACCTGGACACCGGCTCGCCGGCGGATTGGGAGCGGGTCTTCGATTACCGCGACGTCGAGCAGGATCCGAACTTCCAGACGATCGGTTTCCGGTTCATGAAGGCGTACCGCGCGC
>JAPKGY010000701.1 GCA_026647385.1 Phycisphaerae bacterium
TCGCACGCAGCGTGCGCGAGCCGTCAGGGAACTCGCCGGCGCGCATGCGGTGGAAGAGGTCGAGGTTCTCCTCGAGACCGTGGTGCCGGGTGAGGTCAGTTCGTCAGGCCGAAGTACATAAGGAGGATGGATCATGATCGGGGAGGCACGATTCCACCGACTCGTTGCGGCAGTGGCCATACTGACGGCTCTGATCCCCGCGGGGATCGCAACGGCCCAGTTCTCCAATGACATTCAAGATTTCCAAAGCCCGCTCCAGCAACCCGGCGATCCGTTCGCGGACCCGCCGGGAACCATTCCCAACTGGGCCCTGGACGGCGGGTGTTCGCCGGGCCTCGTCTACAAGAGCACTGGCGTAGCCCGCGGCGACAACGGTTCCCTCTGCCTGACGGACATCCTGCCCGCGGGCACCGGGACCCGCTTGATCAAGGATCTGAAACCCGGGCCGGTCGGCTCGACGATCGGCGAAATCGCGATGAACACGCTGGATGTGATCAGTCACCTCACCGTATCCGCCGACGACGGATCGGGGACGCTCGGGCAGGAACTCTACCGGGTTGCCAGCCCGCTCTATCCGCTCATGACGCTGAAGATGGATATCAATCCCGGACCCGTCGGCTCGAATCCCCAGGAGCTGTTCCGCCACAGCCCGGGCGGTCTGGGCAACGTCTATTTCAGCGCGAATGACGGCACCAACGGACGCGAACTCTGGCTGAGTTCGCTGTCCACGGGACTGAGCATCACGACCTCCTTGTTCGCGGACATCAATCCGGGAGCGGGCAGCTCGAATCCGAGCGGGTTCGAGCCGGCGGCGACGCTGACGACCAAGGCAATCGTGTTCTCCGCAGACGACGGCACGAACGGGCGGGAACTCTGGGCGGTGGATTTCCCCTCGGGACTGCCGGCGACCACGGGGCTGCTCATGAATATCAACACCACGTCCCCCGGCGCATCCTCTAATCCGCAGGATTTCACCAAGGTGACCTCCGCCACAAGCACGGAGATCAGGACGTTCTTCACGGCCGACGACGGAGTCAACGGGCGCGAACTCTGGCGGACCGACGGCACCGTCGGCGGGACGGGTCTGATCAAGGACATCGTCGCGGGCGCGACCGGTTCCAATCCGACTAATCTGACGGCGGGCAGCCCGGTCGTCGGCGGCATTCCTCAACCGATGCTTTTCTTCACCGTAGACAGCGACGGCGCCAACGGTCAGGAACTCTGGAAGAGCGGCGGCGCGATCGGCGGGGCCGACACCGTCATGGTCAAAGACGTCGGAGGAAGCCCGACGCAACTGACCTCCACGCTGACCACGGTCCCACCGGTGACGTACCAGTTGTTTTTCGTCGTCGGTAACGTGCTTTGGAAGAGCGACGGCAGCACCGCGGGCACCGTTCCGGTCATGACCTTCGCCTCACCCCCGTCGAACCTGGTGGACGCCAGCGCCCGCCTGTACTTCACCGCGGATGACGGTTCGGGCAGCGGCGTGGAACTGTGGACCAGTGACGGCACGACCACGAGCCTGGTCAAGGACATCCGGCCGGGCTCGGTGGGCTCCGCCCCCACGAACCTGCTGGCCATCGGCGGGACCGTGTACTTCTCCGCCGACGACGGCACCAACGGGCGCGAACTGTGGCGGACGGACAGCACCCTCGGCGCGGTCCTGATCAAAAACATCAATCCCGGCGCCGCCAGCTCCAATCCGTCCAATCTGTTCAATTTCGAAGGGACCCTCGTCTTCACCGCGGACGACGGGAGCCACGGCGTCGAGCTCTGGCAGAGCGACGGTTCGGCGGACCCGGCCCACGAGGGGATGAGTTACAAGTGGGACCTGGCCACCTTGATCGGGTCGAAGGACCCGGGCAAAACGGCGGTCGTCGCGACAAACGCGAACCCGCTGTACGTTTACTACCTGTATGACTTCCCGGCGGTCGGCGGCGCCAGCGGCGCACTCTCGGAGGCGGCCCATCAGACCAACACATACGTGGAACTCACGGACGGAGTCGACCGCGCCCCGCTGACCGTCAGCGCTGTGAGCTGCGGCGACGGCGACATCCTGCGTCCTCATGCTCCACTGACCGACGGGGCGAACCACAATGCGATCGCGTTCGGCATGGTGTCGGTACTCGACCCGGATCCGTGCGACACGGATTCGCGCGGGGGAGGCTCCCCGACCGTGCCCTTCGCCACCGTCCCGGCGGTCTATGACGGCCACGACTGGATCCCCATGAGCCTGGCCAATTTCCCGGCAGGCGTCCCCACCTGGCCGCCCACCGCCAAGGTCATGGGACAACGAAGCACCTGGCCGGGCTATCCCAGGACCGGGGCGATTCCAGACCTCGTTCCGGCGACGATCGACCCGTACGCCACGCGAAGGTTCGCATTCGCCCGGATTGACGTCTATACGGACTACATCAACGTGATCTGGGCCGCCAAGCAGTTGGACACGGCCTGGGTGGCGAGCGTGCCGCGGAAGTACAAGGGCGGCTTCAAGGCGTTGTACTTTGGAAACTCGGGGTGCGTTCAGCCGACCTACCCGTTCTACTTCGACAGCCTGACGCTGAACGGAGGGCTCTTCACGCCCGGACTCGATCCCACCGGCGCGTGCTGCCTGGAGGACGGCACCTGCATCCATGTCGCGACGGCGGAGGAGTGCCCGGGCTGGAAATTCGTCGAATGGAAGTCGTGCAGCGATGAGCTCATCTGCTGCCCGACGCCGTTCGCGGACGCCGAC
>JAPKGY010000702.1 GCA_026647385.1 Phycisphaerae bacterium
AGGAAGACGAATATCCCGTCGCTGCGCAGATCGGTGCCGAAGATATCCGGGTGGCCGTTGCCGTCGAGGTCGGCCACGCCAACGCAGGTCGCGCCGAAATCCGTGGTGGCGTCGTGGCTGGGGAAATCACCGGCCCCGCCATTCCACAGGACCCGGACTTCCCGGGATGATGGGCAAGCGACGACCACATCCAGCCGGCCGTCTTCATTCAGATCCGCGATTGCAAGGGCTCCCGGGTCGGAGCAGACCGGCAGCTCGACGTCGGCGGCTGAGCCGACCCTTCCCACCGTCTCGGTCAGCAGAAGCGGGCCGTCCTGGACCAGCGTGATGTCGTTCACCGGGAACACCGAGAAGTTCAGCAGCGAGTTCTTGAACCGCTGATCGCCGAGCAGATTGTCCGGCGCGTCGTAGCCGTTCATGACGTCGTTCGCCTTGTAGACGTGGTTCAGTCCGAGCAGATGGCCGATCTCATGGGCGGCGACGTTTCCGATGGCTATGCCCAGGTTTCGCGCGTCCGGCTTCTCCGTGAACAGATCGTCGGTGAACCGTTGGGTGAAGACCACGGCGTCATCGGAGGGGTCGGCGTTGTAGTAGTCGATTCCGGTCAGAGCCTCGCCGAGACTTCGCGGTGCGTAACCGCCGAAGTAGATCGTCGAGTAAGGCTCCGTCGGAGCAGGCTGGTCGTCGGAGTTCAGCACGGTGACGTGGTACCGCGCGAAGTTCTGCCGCACGGTCGCGACGATCCAGCGCCGCACGATCGCGTTTTGTCCTTCGTAGCCGGCGTCGATTTCCCGGGGGTCGAAAGGCGGCAGCGAGGTGGGCCCTTCGTCAGGGAGATGGATGGTCCCGCCGCTGAAGTTCAGCCAGACCGTCTGCGGTCGGGCCTCTGGCACGGAGCCGCCCCTCTGGACCGTGATGCCAAGCTCATACGTGCCGCCGATCAGGCCCGCGCGAGGCGCCTGATTCACGACGACGTAGCAGGCCGACGAGTGATGGCGGATGATCTCGTCGATCCTCGGATCGATCATGCCCTGATCCGTATCCGTGGCTGCCTGCAGCGCGAACAGCCTGCTATCGAGGGTGAACGGGTCCTCGTTCTTGTCAAAGACGGCCACCACGGTCTTCAGCTCGGAGCCCGGCGTCGCGACTTCGAGCGTCAGACGATCGCCCGCGGACATGGGCCCCAGATTGAAGTAGTCGACATCCGCGCCCCGGCGCAGCATCGGTATCTCGCCCCGCACGCGGTTCTTGACCCCTTCGGCGAGCGTTACCGCCGTGGCCGTCTCCCGGGTGTTGTTGGGTTCCGCCTCCTCGGTGGTCGGGAGATTCGTCCCCGGGTCCGTCGGCGGACCGTTGTTGTCGTTCGGGTTGGGAGTCGGCGCGCACTGGACACCCGCGGACATCGCGACAGCCAGAGCCAAGGCCAGCGGGTCATATCGAAATGCAGCCATTCGGAGCCCTCGCCTCGATCGTGGGCGCGGATGATTTCGCCGACCGCGATCGGAGGCTTACGCACCAGGGCGGCATCTGTATGATACCGCCTGGACGATGGCGATCAATCGGGTTTTGCGTTTGTTCTCAGGTCGGGCCGCCGGCAGCCTCGGTGGTCCCCTCTTGTTCGGCGGGCATTCTCCCCATAGACTGAGCGCGTTTGCCAGGGAGCCAAGTTTAAGACCATGGGATGTCAGGAATCTCCCGAAACCTGTGTGAAAGATGCCGGAACGGAATCCGCGGCTGCTCCCGCCCTGGCAACGGCTCCGGGGAAACGAGATTCCGCGGGTCGAACGTCCCTGGTGGTGCTGAGTTTGGGGGCGCTGGGCGTCGTTTACGGCGACATCGGCACCTCGCCGCTTTACGCACTGAGGGAGTGCATTGGACCTCGATACGGAATACCGCCCAGTCCGGAAAACGTTCTTGGACTGCTGTCGCTGTTCTTCTGGTCGCTCACGATCATTGTCACGGTGAAGTACATCGGCTTCGTGCTCCGAGCGGACAACCGCGGCGAAGGCGGGATCCTCTCGCTCATGGCGTTGGCGGTCCCGCAGGACAAGCTGCCGGGACGCGCCTGGTCGCGACGCGGAATCGTGGTCGCCCTGGGGCTCTTCGGCTCCGCCCTGTTGCTCGGTGAAGGGATGATCACGCCGGCCATCTCCGTGCTCAGTGCCGTGGAAGGCCTGGAAGTGGCCGCTCCGGCCCTGAAGTCCGCCGTCGTTCCGATCACCCTCGGCATTCTCGTGTCCCTGTTCCTCGTCCAGAGGCACGGCACCGGGTTCGTCGGGGCGTTGTTCGGGCCGGTGATGCTCGTCTGGTTCGTGGTTATCGCCACCCTCGGGCTGATCGGGATCGTACGCGAGCCTTCGGTGTTGGCCGCGGTGAATCCGCTGCGGATGATCGCGTTTTTCCAGCACCACCAGGTACACGGCTTTCTCGTGCTGGGTGCCGTCGTTCTCTGCGTCACGGGGACCGAGGCCCTTTACGCGGATCTCGGCCACTTCGGGCGGCACCCGATCCGCGCAGCCTGGTTCTTCGTCGTGTTTCCGTCGCTTCTCCTCAACTACTTCGGCCAAGGCGCGATCGTGATCGCCCGAGGCGAGGCGGCGGCGGTGAACCCGTTTTATCTGCTCGCGCCCGCCGCGCTGCACTATCCGCTCATCATTCTCGCGACGGCCGCCACGATCATCGCCTCTCAAGCCCTGATCTCCGGCTCGTTCTCCCTGACGCAACAGGCGATGC
>JAPKGY010000703.1 GCA_026647385.1 Phycisphaerae bacterium
TCATTCGCGGGCGCGGGACCAGGCTGGAGAAACGCATCCAGCTCGACGAAAACGGGCAGATTCTGATTAACTGGCACGTCGCCCCCGGCGATTGGCCGACGTGCTTTACCCACTGGCCGGTGACGCTCCTGCTGCAACTGTGCGAGTGTCAACAGCGGATCGAGGAGAACCATCGGCTCCGGGACTGGAAGCTGGCCGAGGTCGTCCGGCTGACGCGCGACGAGGCCGGCTTCGAGCTCTACCGCGGGCAGGTCCAGCAGATGCTCGAACGCCGGCGTCGGGCGCGCTGGGCAAGACTACAAGGGCAGGGTCATACGGAACAGGTCCAGGCCGACGAGGCTGAGGCGCGCAAACTCGAGAAGCTGATCCGTCGCGATCACGAGGACGCGGTCGCCATGGTGCAAGAGGAATGGGCCATCCTGCAACAACAGCCCGATCTGACCGATGCCCGGCTGGCCGAAGAGTACGGACGATTCCGCAGTGCGCATACCCTGATCGAGACGGACATCGCCGATCTCGATCGAACCAACGCCCGCATCCGGGAGCAGTACGACCGGCTGAGCGCGCAGTTGAGGCCTCTCGTCGAAGGTCGGATCTGCTTCGTGGGCTATACGGCGACGGCCGTCGCGGACATGGTAACGACGCCCCCCTATCGCCACGTGCCGGGCGTCCTGGTCCACTCGAACGTTCTGAACAGTTTCCTCCTCGGCGAGTTCCTGGCGTGGTCGACGCCGGCGATCCAGATCTCGCTGCTGGCGGCCTTCGGCGTGCTCGTCACCGCCGTCACCGCGACGCGCGGGCCGTGGGTTACTTTTCTTTTCGTGATCGCGGTCATCGCGACCGGCTACCTTTTCAACGGCCTCGTCATCTTTGCGCGCGGCGATTTCTGGCTTCGCCCGATGACAGCCGTCGTTCTGACGCTCTGTGCCTGGGCGATGATCGTGCTGTTGCGGTATTTGACGACCGAGCGGGAGCGACGGCGGTTCAGTCGAGCGGTCGCGCAGTACGTCTCGCCGGCGATGGCCCGCCAGCTCGCCGATCGAGCCGATAATCTGAACCTCGCGCCGGTCGACGGCTACGTCAGTTGCTTCTTCAGCGACCTGGTGGGCTTCACGCCGATCAGCGAGCGACTCGGCCCGGAAGGGACCCGAACCGTACTCAACCCGTATCTTCAGGTGATGTCCGCGGCGCTGCACCGGCATCAGGCGCTGATCAACAAGTTCATGGGCGACGGCATCTTTGCATTTTTCAACCCTCCCATCCTGCCCTGTGAGCAGCACGAGATCGCCGCATGCGAGGCGGCGCTCCAATGTCGGGACTCTCTGGCGAAACTGAAGACCGAACAGGCCGGCCATCCGCTGGCGGGTGAGTTCGAGCGCCTGGCCATGCGAATCGGCATCGCTTCCGGGCCCGTTTTTGTCGGCGATTACGGCAGTGAAAATAAACTGGACTACACGTGCGTGGGCGATACCGTGAACCTGGCCTCGCGTCTGGAGGCCGCCAACAAAGCCATGGGTTCGTCGATCATGACCGACGACAATACCCGGCGCCAAACCGGCGATCGGTTTGCCTGGCGCCCGCTTGGATCGGTGCTCGTTCAGGGGCGAACGGTGGCGGTCGTCGTGCACGAGTTGCTCGGCCGGAGCGGCGAAATCGACGACTCTACGTCGCAATACGCGGCGTTATTCGCCCGGGCTGTCGAACGATTCCAGCAACGGGATTGGAAAGGGGCAGCCAGACTGTTCCGATCCTGCCTCGATCGGCGGTCGGATCCCGGTGCCGCTCTTTATCTAAGGACAATCGAAAGGATCAAAGCTGACCAACCTTCGCCCGACTGGCTGCCGTCTGTCGAGCTATCCGGCAAATAGATGGTGCCTCGACTCTTGCAGCCCGGAGTGGTCCCGGATGTGTCTCAAGTTGACAAGCGCGAGCATCGGGCGACCGACCTTGTGGCACGGGAACGCGATCGGAAGACCCGATTCAGGACCCACGGATGGTTTTACCAATTACTCGCTGCTGTGTTGTGAGCTCCAGGAGAAAGAACCCATCAGCCGATAATCTGATTGGGGTATCTACCCCGGGGGGCGGGTCTTGCGTATCACACGACCAGCACGTACAAAAAACGCTCAAGGTGACACCGGCAGTTCACCGAATAACGCTCAGGCTGGACAGCGTCAATGTCCTGGCCTACATTTATGGTTGAGGACGGTGTAGTCAGCGACGGCCTCGCGTCCCCCCACGAGAATGCCTGTGGCGGCTTTTTCGACCGTCCGGGAGGATAATTCATGGCCAAGAAAGCAACGTTCATCAGGGGACTCGGCAGTTCCAGCGTCCTGTCGGACATGGACTGGATCACCATCATTGGGTCCTTGCTCCACGACAAGACGGCACCTGAGCCCTCCCGGATTCAGCACCCCGCCGTCGGCGAAACAAACGGCGCTGTCGAGCGTCGCCCCTCGGATCAGCCCCATGTTCCGCATCTGGTCCAGCTCCCGCTCGAATCCGAACGTTCTCGCCGGCGCCAGCTCCGCGGCGTAACTCTCCGGCGTCACCTCCAGGTCGAGCGACTGCCGCCCAACCCGGGGATGCTCGAAGAAAATATTGCAACTGAGCCGAAATCGCGAGTCCGGCACAATCGTGATCCGCTTGCCCGCCGCCTCGCAGGTTACTTCTTCCTTCACTACCAGGTAACGCCGCCGCCGCCGTGTCGCCCGAATCCCCGCGCGCTGG
>JAPKGY010000704.1 GCA_026647385.1 Phycisphaerae bacterium
TCCCGAGGAAACGCGCGAGGTCGCGAATCTCCCGCAGGCCGTAGGTCAAAAGCAGCCCCAGGTAGTTGCACCCGAGGTTTCGCCCGGCGATCACACCCGAGCCGATGGCGAAGACCCCCTTCATCGCGGCGCAGAGTTCGACGTCGACCGTGTCGCGGGTCATATCGAGGTGGAGGCGGTCGCTTCGGAGCGTCCGGGCCAGGTGCAGGAGCAGGTGGACGTCGTCGCAGCCGAGCACGAGCTTGGCGGGCCTGCCGTCGGCGATCTCGCGGGCGATCGTTGGGCCGGACAGAACCGCCACCTTCGCCTCCGGCAGGATGGCTTTGATCACCTGGCTCATGGTCCGAAAGCTCGCTCGTTCGAGGCCTTTGGAGGCGGTCACGATCGGCGGATACGGCGACTGGCAGCGCTGGCCGATCTGCCGGGCCACGGGCGCGATCTGGGAGGATGGGACGACCAGCAGGACAACGTCATCCTCCGATAGCGGGGAGGAAAAAGCCTCCTCGACGACGGTGGTGGACCGATCGGCGCCGGCCACCTTCTTCAGCGTTTGTTTGGCCTGAGGCACGAAGTCGGCGTTCTCGCACCAGACGCGGACCGGCTGAGCGGGATTGACCAGTCCCGCCAAGGTCGTACCCCAGGCTCCCGAACCGATGATCACGATACTCATGGATGTCGCTCGTCCGCAGGAGCTTGTAAGCTTTTCACCCGTAACGACAATACATCAGAAACATCAGTACTTTATAGCGGGTTCGGACCCCACGCAACGCATGGCGGGACCGGCTCGCGGAGATGAGCGAATCGGTATGGACCCGCCACCCGTAGCGCCCAGCCCGGCAGCCCGCCCAACCGTCCCGGCCCAGGGGAGGGCCGACTGGGCGGCGATCGGCTACGACGTGCTCTGCCCCCTGTGCGAGTACAACCTGCGCGGGCTGCCCGAGCCGCGATGTCCCGAATGCGGATACCGGTTCGACTGGGCCGAGGTGCTGAGCCCGAACCGTCGGCCGCACGAATATCTTTTCGAGCACCATCCCGAACGGAACTGGTCGAGGTTCTGGCAGACAGCCCGCGGCGCGTGTCGGCCCAAGCGGTTCTGGACCTCGCTGCACCCGAGTCAGCCGTCGCGCCCCGCACGTCTGTTTCTGTACTGGCTGATCGGGGCGGTACTCGTCGGACTCGTCAACCCGCTGTACTGCGTTCAGGAGGCCGCATTACAAGCAGCCGCGGCCAATCGTCTTCGTGCAAGCCAGGCATCAGTTCTTTATCGCAACCCTTCTCATCGATCCAACATCGTCCAGTTCTACGGTTCCACCCAAGCCTTTCTCGACCGGAGGTATCCCACGGAGAGCACGCTCTCGTACCTCTCGAAGATGTTCGGTGCGGGCCAGGCTCCGTGGCGACTACTGTTCCTCGATTTCCCGCTTCTCCTCGTCGTGCCGGCTTTGTGGTCCTGGCTCACGGCAGTCGCGATGATGGCCTTCCCAATCTCCACGCGTCGGGGGCGCCTCCGGCGCATTCATCTCGTCCGCTGCGCTCTGTACAGCTTCGATCCCGTCATGTGGGCGGCGTTCCTGCTCGCAGGCGTTTTCGCAGGCCTATTCTGGGCGGCCGTGATCGGCCAGCAGACATTTCGCTACCCGATGGTATCCTGGGGCATCTGGCCGATCGGTTTGGCGATCCTGTTCGGATGCTGGCGGCTCCGGGCAGCCTGCGCCCACTACCTCCGGTTCTCTTGGCCTGAGGCAACGGTCCTGGCCACGCAGATCATCGCCCTGCTCGCGTCATTGCTCGTTCTGTGGCTTATCGCGCCCGACCTGCTGATGGAACTATACCTGGCCCTCTTCCGGATCCTCGCTTTGCGATAAGCCGCGTCGGGCACCGATTTGACGGCGACGGCGGTTCTGCTACCTTACCGACGATAAGTGCGGTCGCGACAACGGGATGCGGCTGCTTGGACGCAATGGAGAGCCTCGCGTTGGGTGCGGCCAGACTGCCAGTGGGACTGCTCTCGGCGATGGTCGTCGCGGGCGTCAGCGTGGGCACGACGACGATCGTGCTGAACCTCTACCCTGAAGCCGGCCCGCTGCAGGTCATCACCCACAGTGCGGCCGGGCTGTGCCTCGCCTGGGTGGCGGCGGGCTTTGCGCTGGCTTATCGTCGGCCTCAGGTGGCCCGGGGAACGATCGGCGGAGACATTCAGGCGGTTCTGCGGGTTGCGGCGATCGTTCTGGGCCTGACGGCGGTCATCATCATGACCTATGTGGCGGCCACGGAGGCGCTGCGACGAACGCCCTACCTTTTCGATTATCATGCCCGATGGAAGGTGTACGTCTGGCGAAGCGGGCTTTTCGACCTGGGGCTGGTGGCGGCGGCCGTCCTGCTCGCCTGGGCCCGGATCCGCGATAACCAGTTGATCACCGTATGTTTCTGGGTGCTCGTGCTGGCGGGTTTGTGGCTGTCGCTGCAGTTGCCGGCCTTCCGGCGGGTCCCGATCGAGACCGGCGGGAGCTATCCCGCCATGACGCTGTGGGCGCTGCCCTTCATGATCTGGAGCGCGCTCATGGTGGCGGGTTTCTCGACCATCGAGGCGGTTCGGGTGCATCATCGGCGTTCGTCGGCCTGGCCTGACGCACTGGACAAGCTGGTCACGCCGCCGCCGGCATGGCCGGGGTTCGATTACAGCGTCGGCATCGTGGGCGTGGTGATCCTGATTCTGTGCTGCGTTCAC
>JAPKGY010000705.1 GCA_026647385.1 Phycisphaerae bacterium
CCGAGCATGGTTGAGTACGTATTCGGCATTATCCGGTTCTACGCCGTGGTGGGCAATGTGTTCGATAATCAACCGATTCCACCTGAATTCGGACATCATTTAGTGTACACCAAAATGGCCGCCTGTCAAATCTCCGTGAGAGTGAGTGGCGGGCCACGGATCATCGACCCTACAGCTTCCTGTCCAGCCGCCGGTACATGATGGCCTCGCTCAGGTGGTCGGCTCGGATGTCGGGGGCGCCGTCCAGGTCGGCGATGGTGCGGGAGACGCGGAGGACCTTGTCGTGGGCCCGGGCGCTCAGGCCGAGTTCGGCGAAGGCCTGTTTGAGGATCTGCTCGCACGTGTCGTCGAGCTTGCAATGTTTGCGGAGCAGGCGCGAGGTCATGCGGGCGTTGAGCGTCGTCGAGTCCCGCCCGAACCGTTCGCGCTGGATCTCGCGGGTGGCGACGACCTGCCGGCGAAGCGTGGCGGAGTCGCTGCCGTTGCGGTCGGAACGGAGTTCGCGGTAGGGTACGGAGGGCACCTCGACGTGGATGTCGATCCGATCGATGAGCGGCCCGCTGATGCGCGAAAGATACTTGTCGATCTGCGGCGGGGAGCACTTGCAGGGCCGATTCGGGTCGGTGAAATAGCCGCACGGGCACGGGTTCATCGCCGCGATCAGCATGAACTGGGCGGGAAACGCGATCGACGAGTGCGACCGGGCGATGGTGACGATGCCGTCCTCGAGCGGCTGACGCAGCGTTTCGAGGATCGTACGCGGGAACTCGGGGAACTCGTCGAGGAAGAGCAGGCCGTGGTGGGCGAGCGAGACCTCGCCCGCCTGCGGGATCGATCCGCCGCCGACCAGGGCGGGCCCGCTGGCGGAGTGGTGGGGCGAGCGAACCGGGCGGCGGGCGAGAAGCGCCTGGCCGGGCGGCAACTTGCCCGAGGCGGAGTAGATCCGGGTCGTTTCGAGCGACTCGGTCAGCGTGAGTGGCGGCAGGATCGTCGGGAGCCGCTTGCAGAGCATCGTTTTGCCCGTGCCGGGCGGGCCGAGCATCAGGACGTTGTGCCCGCCGGCGGCCGCCACGGCGAGGGCCCGTTTGACCGCCTCCTGACCGCGGACGTCGGAGAAATCGACGTCGTAAGCGCCGGCCTGCTCGAAGACCGCGTCGATATCGATGGCCGTCGGCTGGAGGGGCAATTGCTCGGTCAGGACGCCGACGGCCTCCGCCAGCGTGTCGATGCCGATGACCTCGACTTCGGTGACGACCGCGGCCTCCTGTGCGTTGTCCCGGGGGACGATGACGCCGGCCACGCCGCGCTGGCGGGCGAGCAACGCCATCGAGAGAGCGCCCTTGATCGGCCGAACCCGGCCGTCGAGGGCAAGCTCGCCCGCGATGAGAAAGTCCGTGACCCGCTCGGGCGTCCCCTCGCCGCCGGCGAAGATCATGCCCAGGGCGATGGGCAGATCGAAGGCCGGCCCTTCCTTCTTGATGTCCGCCGGAGCCAGGTTGATAACCGTTTTGTATTGAGGCCAGGAGTATCCGGAATTGTTCAGCGCCGCTCGGACGCGTTCGAGGCTCTCCTTGACCGCCGTGTCCGGCAGCCCGACGATGGCGGTGGCCGCGAACCCCCGCGATGCGGCGTCAACCTCCACCTCACAGGCAAAGGCCTCGATTCCCACCAGTGCCATGCTTTGGAGTCGTGACAGCATGGCGGAAGTGTAGACTCCGTGTCGCCGGCGTGCAAGATGTTTCCGGCAGCGCGGGTTTTCACACTTCGGCGGCGGCTTCGGCGGTTGGTCATGAATCGCGTGTCTTGGGGGGCTTGTTTCGTCGTTTCATGGGCTGACTTGTCCGCTCGCGGCCGCCGTCAGGGGAACGCGGACCCATCGCGGCGCGCCGGGGTGTGCGCCATCCTGGTTAGCGCGCCACAAGACTCGGCACTGAACTGCGCGTGCAAGGCGCGCGGGGTTGCCTTCCGGCAGGCCCGGAGGGAGGCTCCCCGCATCTCGCTCGCTTTCCGCTCGCCGGAAGGTACAATAACGGCCAGTCCGGTCCGGATATGGTTCTTCGGGCATCGGCTTTTGGTGCCGTGTGTTGCCTTGCGAGGTCGGAGCAACCGCCCATGTACGAGGTCCGGGTCCAAACCCACTTTTACGCAGCCCATCGCGTGCGCATTCCGAATCGTCCGCTGGAGGCGATGCACGACCACGATTTCGTGGTCGAGGCGGTCTTCCGCGGCCCCGACGTCGACGATGCCGGGATCTTTGTTGATTTTTGCACGGTCGAGCGGGCGCTGCGGCGCATCGTTGAGCCGTTGAGCGATACCGACCTCGGTGCGGCGCCGTTGATGGCCGGCCTTAACCCGAGCGCCGAGCATCTCGCCCGGCGACTTTTCGACGCGCTCCTGCTCGAGCTCGGCCCGGATACGCCTCTCGCCGCGGTCTACGTCACGGAAGCTCCCGGCTGTGTGGCGGGGTATATCCGCTCGGACGACTGATGGCCCGCCTCGCGGTTTCTCAAGTCGGCTTGCCGCCGGGGCTTCCGGCGTGAGGACCTTCAGAATTGCCCCATTCTTGACGATATATGACCGACCGCCTAGGATTGATCGGGGTTCCTGGGGCTTTGATTCCGAGGAACAGGATCGCCAAAAGCATCAGGATGGAACCGGCCATGGTGTAGAGGAAAAATTTGAGGGCGGCGTAGACGCGGCGCGGTCCGCCCCAGATGCCGATCAGGAA
>JAPKGY010000706.1 GCA_026647385.1 Phycisphaerae bacterium
CGTCAGACCACCGAGGTATACGCAACCCCCGCCCCACGTTCAGCCATGAGAGTTCCGCTATCCCGCGACCGAGAACGCATTCGGAAAATGCTCGATTTTTCCAGGCTGGTCGCCTGCCATCGTAATGGCGACGACGTCAAAACGGTAGGCCCGGCCATGAGAGCGGGTATGGTGGATGAAGGCTTGGGCGGCGTTGGCCAGGCGACGTTGCTTGGTCGGCGTCACCGCGTCCTGGGGGTCGGCGTGGCTGTCGGTGGTCCGGGTCTTGACCTCGACGAAGACGATGGTCCGCCCGTCGAGCGCGACGAGATCCAGCTCACCGACGCTGCAGCGATAGTTGCGGGTCACGATACGATAGCCGTTCTTCCTCAGGAATCGCTCGGCATAACGCTCACCCGATTGCCCGAGTTGTGTTCGATCGCCCATGTCAGGAAAACGCCGGAATCGGGACAGCCGAAACGCCGAAATCACGGCGCGACGCAAACCGCGGTCGGCGAAAATGCTGCTCCAATGTCATCTGGAGCGGGGCGGTCGTCAAGCACAGAAAAAGCACGGGTAAGCGGTTGGCCTGCCCGTGCGGGTAAGAGCGGGTCGCGATCGGCTGAGGTCGGGCCGAAGCCGGGTCACTTGGCGGCGACGGCTTCCTTCTTCTGAAGCGTCTCTCGCTTAACATCCCGGACCCGGCGAGCCTTGCCCACGCGCTCGCGCAAGTAGTAAAGCTTGGCCCGACGGACGTGCCCCGAGCGATCGATCTCGATCTTCGAGATCTTCGGCGAATGGAGCGGGAAAATCCGCTCGACCCCCTCGTTGTTGACGATGCGGCGGACGGTGAACGTCTCGCCGATGCCCTTGCCCCGCCGTGCGATGACCACGCCGGAATAGGGCTGGATGCGGTGCTTGTCGCCTTCGATGATCTTCACGTACACGGTGACGGAATCACCGATCTTGACATCAAGGTTTTTTTCGCGGCGGGCCGCGTCTTCCACGGTCTTGATCAACGGATGAATCATGGCATCACTCCTTCGCACGAATCGCGTTCCGGCGATTCTCGATCGACCGCGAGGCGGTCGATCACGACTAGACCCGCGTCGTGGGTCACGCTGCCTGCATCGCCTAGGCCCCGCCCTGTTGATCCGGGTCGCACGCGACGCGGACCGGTGCCGCACAGGACACCGCTGGACGGACAAAACCCTGAACCGAACAGTTCCGACCTACGACCCTGGTACCGTTTCCGGCAAGAGCGTTTTTTGTGGTGCGGCCATCTATCCGCAGGCGAGTCGCCGTGGCGACTTGGCTGCAGCGCAACGACGATGCCTGCACCACAAAGGCCGGGCGAAACCGGCTTACCGAAGACGGCACTAGCTTTCCGGTCCGCCCCCCGGCGGTCCCGCGTCAAACTCGGTCAACAGGTCCGGCCGGCGCTCGCGCGTCCGGCGGACCGCCTCCTGGCGGCGCCACTGCTCGATCCGGGCGTGGTCGCCGTTGAGGAGGACATCCGGCACCCCCATCCCGCGGAACTCGCGGGGGCGGGTGTAATGCGGATACTCCAACAGGCCCGCGGAGAACGACTCCTCGGTCGTCGACTCCTCGTCCCCCAGGGCCCCCGGCAACAGGCGAACCACCGCGTCGATCAGGACCAGGGCAGCCGCTTCGCCCCCGCTGAGCACGTAGTCCCCGATCGAGATCTCGCGGGGTGCCAGCCCCAGCCGAATCCGCTCGTCAAACCCCTCGTAATGCCCGCAGATGAGCAACAATCGCTGTTGAGCGGCCAACTCGCGGGCGATTGCCTGCGTGAAGGGCTCGCCTTGGGGGCAGAGCAGCACGCGCGTCGCGGGGGCCGGATCTTCACTTTCCACCTTCTCGACCGCCGCGAACAGCGGCGGACACATCATCACCATTCCCGGGCCGCCCCCGAACGGGCGGTCGTCCACACTCTTGTGTCGATCTGTGGCGAAATCCCGGATATTGGTCGTCCGGATCGTCACGAGGCCGCCCCGCCGGGCTCGCCCGATGATGCTGGAACCGCAAAACGGTTCGATCACCTCGGGGAACAGCGTGAGCACGTCGATCCGCACGACAGTGGCCTCGCGGCTCGGCTCATGCTTCGGCCGATGCCTGGGCGACCTTCTTGAGCAACTGCCGCACCGTGTCGGTCGGCTGAGCGCCGACGCTCAACCAATAATCGATACGATCCATCTTGAGCCTGCACCGCTCCTCGGGGATCCGATGGGCCGGAATGTAAGCACCCAGCTCCTCCAGCACCTTGCCATCGCGGGACCTCCGGATATCCACGGCGGTCAGCCGAAACGACGGCTTGTTGCAGCGACCCGTGCGTTTGAGCCGAATTCGTACCATGCACCTGCTCCCTTAGGCGGACCTCCTGTTTTTCCGGTCCGCGACCCGATCGGAACCCTTCCAGGCATCGAGCGCACCCGGCGCGCCGATCGCTGGCCTAAAGGCTCGAATAGGTTGTTTCGCCGGCTTATCCCCCCGCGCTCCCGCGCGCGGAAGACAACCGGATCATCCCACGTCGTGTTTCCCGCTTCCCTGTCCGGACGAGGCCGAAGTCGATTCAGACCGCGTCCCCACTTCCAGGAAAGCCCCTGTCGCACGGGCGGGGGCTCCCCGGGGGCGAGAACGGGGTAGTCTACCAGAACGACGCAGCCTCGGCAAACGACGGGACCCGCGGGAAGGCCCGACCCGCGCCGCAGATGTCCGGATCG
>JAPKGY010000707.1 GCA_026647385.1 Phycisphaerae bacterium
CGAGTGGGCAAGCTCGTGGGACGCATCGAGACGGCCCGTGCGACCGAGTACGACCGGACGGAGACCCTCGGGCCCATGGGCCGGGCTCTTGCGTGCGAACGAGTTGGCGGAAGCGGCGCAGGGTGTCCCGGCCAAGCATATGCTCGGTCATCGGCCAGAAAACGTACCCCGCGAGCCAGCGGTTCATCCGGTCATCTCCGCAATAGAGGTCGGATTGTCTGAAGCCCGTCGCCCAGGGCGGTCGCCCGCCGTCGCCCGGTGTTCGGCCAGGACGCGTTGGAAGACCGCGTCGACCTCGCGCGCAACCTGATCCCACGAACGTCGCGAGCCGACGGCCGCGATCGCGGATCGGTCCCAATTCGATCGCAGCGCGCGCGTCAAGGCGGCCGTCAGTGCGTCGCCGTCCTCATCGGGGACCATCACTCCGAGTTCCGGTGAGTGGATCTGTTCGCGGTTGCCCCCCACGTCGGTGGCGACGACGGGCGTGCCGACCGCGAGGGATTCGGCGATGGCGTTGCACCAGCCTTCGCTCCGCGAGGTGTTGGCTGTGACATCCACCGCGTTGTACAACAGATTCAGGTGTTCGGGCGATTGTGGGCCGAGGAATTCGATGCACGGGCCCGCGGTCTGATTCACCCGATCGATATGCTCGAATAACCGCGCGGCGAACCGGCGCTCGCCTCGTCGACTGCCGGCCAGAACAAGGCGAACGTCGCCACAGACTGCCCGAAGGGCGGGCCAGACCGCTACGAGGCGATCGAAACCTTTGAGTCGCTGGAGGTGGCCGACGGCCAGCACATAGCGGGCGCGCGGGTCCCAATTGAGACGCCGGCGGCAATCGATGCGATCGAGCGGGCGGAACGTCGCGGTGTCGATGCCGTTGGGAATAACGTCGACGTGCAAACCCTCGCCGGCAATGGTGTGGACCTGCTCAGCCAGGCTGCGGCTGACGGCGATGATGCCGTCCACCCGGCGCAGCATGGCCTGAATCTGGGCCCGCCGTCCGCGGTGGCGGGAGAGCGAAACGATTTTTCCCCGCACGGTAACGATTGCCGGAATACCGAGCCGCCGGGACGCCAGCCACGCGCCCACGCCGTCAGGATACTCGAAGTGTGCGTCGACCAGATCAAAACGACCGCTCCTGCCGCGGTCGGCCACGGATCGCTTCAGCGCGCGGGCGTATGTGAAACCATCGGTTGCCCAGCCGACCACGGGGATGCTGAACATACGTGGATAGCTGACCGGCAGGGGCGACGCCTGGTCGGAGCAGCCGGCGTCAGGCCTCAGGAGCGGGCACCACGGCTGCGGGCTGACGACTTCGATCTCGTATCCCAGGCGCGACAATGCCATCGCTCTTCGCTGGACGAATATCCCCTGGTCGGGTCTGGTCGGCGACGGGTAGCACATCGTGGTGGTGAGTACTTTCATACGCCAGCCTCCACCAGCGAGGCGTTGTTCGTGAATGCACCGCCGTGGCTGCAAGTCGCGGAGTCGGCGGTGTAAGCCCTGGCCCAGAGTTCGAACGAGAGCAGGGTCCACAAAACAGCTCCGTTGTTTCGCATGCCGCCGGCGTGAGCTCGAAGCAGTCGGCCAACGGCGCGGGGGTCGACCCAGTTGCCGCAGATCGCTCCGGGCGAGAGCAAAGCGTCCTGAGCCAGATGGCGGAGTTCGCCGCGGAACCATTCGTCGACCGGCACGTCGAAGCCTTTCTTGGGCCGTCGGGCGACATCCGGTCCGAGCCAGTCCGCCACGACCCGGCGCAGAATCACCTTTCCCTGTCGCCGAGCCAGTTTGAGGGCGGTTGGCATGCCGGCCGCCAACTCGACGAGTCGGTAATCGAGCAGGGGCACGCGGACTTCCAGGCCGACAGCCATGCTTGCGCGATCAACCTTGGTGAGCATGTCGTCGGGCAGGAGAGTCTTCATGTCGAGGTAAAGCAGGCGGCTCAGCCGATCGGTCGCCGGACAGCGGGCATAGAGGTCCCGGCTTCGAACGAACGGGTCGTGATCCGCCAGTTGCCTCAGCACCTCCGGCCGAAGCAACAGTTCGGGCAGCGTACCAGCCGCCAGAGAGACGCTTCGCAGGTGCGCGGTGATATCGTCACACGCCAGGTTCTGCAGCGTGCGCTTGGCGCGGAGCGTACGCGGCAGCCAGTCCCCTTTCGGGTACAGATCGCCGGCCAGCCCGAAGAACGTGTGTCGCAACCAGGCGGGACAACGGGCACGCACGGCCGACTCAGCCAGATCGAAGCGATAGCGGCGATAGCCGGCCAGCATTTCATCCGCACCGTCGCCGGCCAACGCGACTTTCACGCGCTGTCGGGTGACTCGCGAGAGGTGGTACGTGGGGATCGCCGACGGGTCGGCAAAAGGTTCATCAAAACAGCTCGTGAGCGCGTCAGCCGCCCAGGCTGCATCCGAACGGACCATGACCTCGCGGTGATCGGTGCCGAGTCGTTCAGCCACCAGCCGGGCGGGCGTGCGTTCGTCATGCGGATGCTCGTCGAACCCGACCGTGTGGGTGAGCACCGGGTCTTCGGATTGCCGGCACATGGCGGCGGCGATCGAAGCGGAGTCCACCCCGCCGCTGAGAAACGCACCCACCGGCACATCGGCAACCAGCCGGAGTCGTACCGCGTCTTCCAGCAGCTGCGGTCTTGGCCGTATGCGCGATCGCGACCAAAAGCACGGCGGTCGCCTTCCTGATTGGGCTTCTAG
>JAPKGY010000708.1 GCA_026647385.1 Phycisphaerae bacterium
GGGAGATCGCCGACGTCCGGGCTCACGTGCGCCGGTTGCGTGAGGGGCGGGTTCATGCTCTTTGATTCGGATGTGTTGATCTGGTTTCTCCGCGGGCACGTCCGCGCCGCCAGGGCGGTGGATGACGCACCGGACCGCGCCGTTTCGGTGGTCACGTGCATGGAACTGCTTCAGGGCGCCCGCGACAAGCAGGAGATCAGAACCATCAGGAGCTTCCTGGCTGAGTTTGGTTTCCAGGTCATCCCGTTGAGTGAAAACATCGGCCACCGCGCGCTGGTGTACATGGAAGAGTACGGGCTGAGGGGCGGCATGTGCATGGCTGACGCACTGATTGCGGCTTCGGCTGTCGAACATCGGCTCACCTTGTTTACCGGTGATCGCAAGCACTACAAGGCAATCAACGATCTGGAGACGAAGTTTTTCCGGTCTTGAGGTCTTTTCGGGTTGCCTCTTCCCGGTCCTCAAAGGCGACCCGTCCCCTGACTTCTTCCGGCAGTTCCCACCCGCACTCCGGGCATGCGCCGCTGACGTTTCCCGTCAGATCGTAACCGCAGTTGTCGCAGATCGGAACCGCGTGGGGGTGCGGTTTTGCCCAGAACCGCCGGTCGCACTGTCGACACCGTCTCAACAACGGAAATGGGAATCCGCGCAGAGGCCGGGGTCTGTCGCCAACGTCCGCTCCGAAGTAGGGCAGTTGGGCGAAGAAGTGGGCCACGATCCGGCGAAGATTCCGCATATGGATCATCAGGCGGCCATCCCCGCCACCGCAGTATGGGCAGGTATGCCAGGATGGGAAAGGAGCGTCAAGAGGCCCATTAGTCCCAGTCATGGCAAGCTTCCTGTTTACTCAGACTGACCGGTTCGGGGATTAAAGAGCCCGCGGCTCTTTGAAGTTACGGCACGCCGATGGATGCAATCGGTCAGTTTGAGCCGTTTGCTTCATCATACATCGGCGTTCATACGCCGTTATTGGCGGTTCCGGGTCCCTCCGACTCCTTTTTCTTCTTCGCGGCGCGACGGGCCCGCGGGGGCGGGACTCGGCCGGCCGCGATGTCCTCGTCGAAGACCCGCTTGCGCCGCAGGATGTGGTGGTAATGCTGCACGAACCGATGGGCCTCGTCGCGCACCTGTTGCAGCAGTCGCAGGGCGGCGTCATTACGCGGCAGACGGATGGGGGCCCTGCGGGCCTGGATGTAGATCTCCTCCTCGCGTTTGGCGAGCGAGATGACCATGGGCGGGCGGATGTCCATGTCCGCGAACGCGTCGAGGGCGGCGTGAAGCTGCCCGAGCCCCCCGTCGATCAGGATCACGTCCGGGTACAACGCCTCGCCGAGCGCTTCGTACCGATACCGCCGCACGATCACCTCGCGGATCATGGCGTAGTCGTCGATGCCCTCGACGGTCTTGATCTTGAATCGCCGGTAGCCGCTCTTGAACGGCCTGCCGTCGATGAAGCACACCAGCGAGCCGCACGACTCGCCGCCCTGCAGGTTGGCGATGTCGATGCCCTCGATGGTGCGGGGCGGTTCCTCCATTTCGAGAATTCGGCCGAGTCGCCTCAGGCCCTCGGCCGGGTCGATGTAG
This sequence comes from Phycisphaerae bacterium, assembly GCA_026647385.1. Classification (GTDB taxonomy): domain Bacteria; phylum Planctomycetota; class Phycisphaerae; order UBA1845; family PWPN01; genus JAPKGY01. The sequence continues at coordinate 1,585 of JAPKGY010000708.1, forward strand.
AACACCTCCGGCTGAACGTCGGCCTCGGGGTCGCCGGACATCGACAGTGACTCGAGCGCCCGGATCTGATCGCGGAGATGGGCCGCCTGCTCGAACTCGCGGGCGGCGGCGGCCTCCTCCATCTCCTTTGTGAGCTGCCGCAGCACGACGCTCCGCTTCGACGACAGAAACCGCTTCAATCGTTCGATGTCCTTGCGGTACTCCTCCTTGGACACCAGGGCCGCGCACGGGGCCGTGCATCGCCTGATCGAGTGCAGCAGGCACGGGCGGAAGTGGTGCCGGCTTTCGTCGCCGTCGACGATCTCCAGTTCGCACGTGCGGAACTGGAAGACTTTCTGCAAGCTGTTGACCGCCTCGCGCAGGCCGGCGGCGTTGACGAAAGGCCCATACAGCTTGCTGCCTTTGGTCCGCGGCTTGCGGGTCACGTATACGCCGGGGAAATCGTCGGAGGTCGTGATTTCGAGGTAGGGGAAGCTCTTGTCGTCGCGCTGGCGGTCGTTATAGGGCGGCTGGATGTCCTTGATGAGCCGGTTTTCCTTCAGCAGGGCGTCGACCTCGGTTTCGCAGTCGAGGAAATCCACGTCGACCGCCAGGCTGATCATCTTGACGATCTCCGGGCCCCGGCTCCGCATGAGGTCGGCTGAGCCCTGGAAGTAGCTGCTTACCCGCGACCGCAGGTCCTTGGCCTTGCCGACGTAGAGCACCACCCCCTGGGCGTCCTTGAACAGGTACACCCCCGGCGACTTAGGCAACTGTCGGATCTTGGCGAGCAGAGCCTGGAGGGAACCGGCGGTCGATGGGTTCTCCTGCGCATCCTTGGACGGGGATGGTTTCGGTTGGCGATCCTGCTTGCCCATGACGGGTTATTATAGCGATGGGGGCGCTTCGGTCGCGATGGGGGTGCACGAACGCTTCCGCGGGGACCGGCCTCATAGAGGCCGGCTCGTAGAGACGGCGCGGACGAGTCGTGTTTTTCGAGGACAATTTCCCTCCACCATGAGTGATGCGCGGGGCGTTTTCCATAAACCCATTGAATGGTGGTACGCTATCAGGCCTAGCCGATCAAGGCAGGCGTGCCTTATTCATTCTGATAACGGCTACACCTTTAACATCTGCATCTGCTCGATTTGAGG
>JAPKGY010000709.1 GCA_026647385.1 Phycisphaerae bacterium
GGGGATGATGGCCAGGAGTCTGCACGCGAAACTCGAGGCGGAACACAGCCGCCACGCCGATGCCGCGGGGGAACTGTGCTCGATGATCCGCGAAGCCCAGAATCAAAGCCGCGCGATGCTCAAGGGGCTCAGGCCGGTGGAAGTGGATGCCGACGGGCTGATGGCTGCGATCAAGGATCTGGCGGCCGGGACCGGGAAATGGCATGGCATCCGGTGTGCGTTCCAGTGCGATCAGCCGGTGCCGGTCGAGGACAACCGGATTGCGACCCAGTTGTTCTACATCGCCCGCGAGGCGGTGACCAATGCCGTCCGGCACGCCCAGGCCAAGCACATCCAGATCGCCCTTGAATTGAAAGGTGCCTCCGTCAGGCTGGAAGTCCGCGACGACGGCGTCGGCCTGGGTGCCGGCCGGCGGCACGAGGGCATCGGGCTGCGGATCATGCGGCACCGGGCAGGCCTGATCGGGGCGACGATCGCCATCGGGCCGGCCGGCGGCGGCGGCACGCTCGTCACATGCACTCTTAGACAGGAAGATCACGATGCCGGCAAGCAAGACGACCGCGAGGCATAAGGCCAGGCGCATTCTGATCGTCGACGATCACCCGATCGTACGGCGGGGCTTGAGGGAACTCATCGCCCATACCGAGGATCTGGAGGTCTGCGGAGAGGCTCCCGATCTCCCCGAAGCCCTTCAACAGGTGAAGGAGACCCGGCCCGATCTGGTCGTGGTGGACATTTCCCTGAAAAGCGGCAGCGGAATCGAGCTGATCAAACAGATCAAGGCGATGGATCCCCACGTCCGGATGCTGGTCTCCTCGGTTTACGACGAATCCCTGTACGCCGAGCGCGCCCTGCGGGCGGGGGCGATGGGCTATATCAACAAGGAGGAGGCGCTCGACAACATTATCGAGGCCATCCGCCAGGTGTTGGCTGGGCGGGTCTATCTCAGCTCCGACATGACCAGTCGGATGCTCCATCGGTCCATCAGCGGCGACAAGTCCGAACGCGCCTCCATCGAGACCCTTTCAAGTCGCGAATTGGAGATCTTCGAGCTGCTCGGCCGAGGCTTTACCACAAGCCAGATCGCCGCGAAGCTGCATCGCAGCATCAAAACCATCGACGCCCACCGCGAAAGCATCAAGTCGAAACTCAACCTCACCAACAGCGCCCAGCTGACCCGCTCCGCCGTACAGTGGGTTCTGGAAAACACGTGAACGCGGGTATAATGCAGCCCGTCCGCCTGAAGGCGGGCCCGGAGCGTCCGTGCATTCGCGAGATAGGACGCAGGAATCCGACCATCATAAGTCTTCTCCGTAAGCCTGGAGGATGGTTCATGTTTATCGGCTCGGCCCGTCCGATCTTGCCCATGGCCGTCATCCTGTTCGCTTTGTGTGCGGACTTTTGTCCGCTTGGCGTCGCGGCGGCGGTCGATACGCAGCCGGCCCAGGCCGGCCGCCCCGTCCACACCTATACGCTGACCCACAACGGCTCGCTCGATTCCTACGACGAAGCGATGGCTGTCGCCTGCCTGCAGGGCATCATCAATCGCGACCGGCCCCGCTTGTACGTCCTTTCCAAGGGCGATGGTCGTCCCGAATACTGGCGGAAGATTCTTTCCGATAAGGGCAGATGGCTGGAAGGGAAAACATTCAGGCCGCTCGCCGATCTGAATGCGCTCGTCGAGTTGGCCAGACCGGCGCTCAAAGGCGCGGTTATCTGGGATCCGGAGGTTCCAGCCAGCGTCAACGTGGCCACCACCATCGCCGGCGTCGAGGACGGCGTGGTGTTGAGCCCGGAGTACGCGAAGAAGTACCTCGACGCCTGGAAGCTCGACGTGCTGGCGGACCTGCGCGGGCGATTCACCGGGAAGGAAACCGGCAGCCGGAAGAACGACGCCTATCGGTGGGCGATCCGCACGTACCTGGAGCAGGGACGATGCTCGGACCACTTCCTGTGTCTCTACGAGGATTCCTTCTCCACCCGTGCTCAAGGGGATATCGGCTACGTGCTGACCCGGGATTGGGCGGTCAAGCAGCGAGCGTTTGTCTACGATTTGTCGCCCTGGGGAGACGAGGCACCGGGCGACGACCCGGACCAGAAGCTGGGCACCGACCTGGCTACTTACAAGATGATGCTCGAGGCGAATCTCAAGCACTCCGCCCCCGATCGGACGACCGAGGTAGCCGGCTTCTTTGCCTTCGCCAAATACTCGAACATGCCCGGTCACAAAAGCATTCACGAGGCGGTGCCCACCGAATGGGAGACCGTCTGGCTGATCTCGCCCTACAACTGCTATCAGAACACGGTGGCCAGCCACTGCTTCAACCAGTCGTTTCACAGCCAGGCCCCGTGGAAACCGCTAAAGCAGCGTCGGCCGGCGCACACGCCCAAACTGGCCAACAAGGCGTACGTCTGCATCCTGATGGCTGACTACGATTCAGCCACCCCGCTTTACTCCTTCCTGCCGAACCACTGGGACGATCCAAGCCGGGGCCAGGTCCCCTTGGCCTGGGGCATCAATCCCAACCTGATCGAGACCTATCCCGACCTCATTGCCTATTTCTACGAGACGGCCACCCCGGCGGACTATTTCACCGCCGACGCCAGTGCGGCCGGCTACATGAATCCCAACCGGGTCAGGAAAGAGTACCTGCCGCTTTTCATCCGGCACAACACATACTTTTTCCAACAGACCGACATGACCATCGCCCCCA
>JAPKGY010000071.1 GCA_026647385.1 Phycisphaerae bacterium
CAGGCCAACGACATCCGAGCCCGATACCCCGACCCGTTGAATGCCGAAGCCGCCTGGCGGATCGGCCAGGCCGCCGCCCAGTTCCTCCGCTCCGAACTGCGCGGCTACGACCGGAGTCTCGCCGAGAAATCCACCGTGGTCGTCGGCCGGGACATGCGCCGCAGCAGCCCCGCCCTGGCCGACGCCCTCATGGAAGGCCTGCGGGCGGGCGGATCGCCGGTCATCGACATCGGCATGGTGGACACACCCCAACTCTACTTCGCCGTCAACCGCCTGACCTGCTGCGGCGGAATCCAGGTCACCGCGAGCCACAACCCCGGCGAGTACAACGGCTTCAAGATCTGCGGGCAAAAAGCCCGGCCGATCAGCACCGACACCGGCTTGTCGAAAATCCGCAAGATCGCCGAGAACACCCTCCGCCACGTCACCAGTGCCCTCGCGCCGCTTTCCAAGATCGACCTGTCGGTGGACTACAAGCAATTCGTCCGCGGTTTCCTGAACGACGAGATCGTCTCCCGCTCCGCCGAGGAGCCGCTGAGGGTGGTGGTGGACGCATCCAACGGGATGGCCGGCCGCTTCTTCCCGCTGATCTTCGGCGACATCGAGTGGCTGGACATCGTGCGCCTCAATTTCGAACACAGCGGCGAGTTTGCCCACGACCCCAACCCGCTCGCCGACGCCAACCTGAGCCAGGTCCGCGATCGCGTCATCCGCTCGAAAGCCGATTTCGGCGTCTGCTTCGACGGCGACGCCGACCGGATGATCCTCGTCGATGACGCGGGCTCCACCGTGCGCGGCGACCTGGTCACCGCGCTCCTGGCCCCCTGCTTCCTGCGGGATTATCCGGGAGCAAGCGTGTTGTACGACCTGCGGTCCTCGCGCGTCGTCGCCGAGGAAATTCGCAAGGCCGGCGGCCAGCCGCGACGCGAACGGTCCGGGCACGCCTACCTCAAGAAAGCGCTGTCCGACGCGAAGGCCGTCTTCGGCGGCGAGTTCAGCGGACATTATTATTTTCGCGACAACTGGTACTGCGACTCCGCGTTTATCGCGTTCGCGACGGTCGTTAACGTCATCAACCAGGCGAACCAATCCCTCGGCGAACTCGTCGCGCCGCTCAAACGGTACTTCGGCTCCGGCGAGCACAGCTTCCCTTGTGAAAAACCCCGGCCTATCATCGAGAAGCTGGCCGGGCGCTACGCGGATGGCCGAATCGACTACCTCGACGGCATCACCGTGCAATACGAACACTGGTGGTTCAACGTTCGCCCCTCCATCACCGAACCCTACATCCGGCTGACGGTCGAGGCGGACAGCGCCGACCTGCTGGCGGCCAAGCTGAAGGAAGTATCCGCCCTGCTGGGCGCCCGCGCGAGCCAGAGAACGGCGGAAGATTCGTAGATAGCGCGCACCCGGCGCTCAACAGGAAGACGATGGCTGAGAAGATCGACTACCGACGATTGAAGTGCGGAATGGACCTGGCGGTCATGCCGATGACCGATCGGCCCGTGGTCGCCATCGCCATCCGCGTGTTGGCCGGCTTTGCCTTCGAAAGCCCGGAGTTTCTGGGCGTCGCCCATGTCTGCGACGAGGCGATCGGCAAGGGCACCGCCAAACGCAACGGGCGGGCGCTGAATGACGCCTTTGACGAGATCGGCGCGACCCACAGCTCCTACGCCGGGCGCGAGTCCTTCGGGTTCTCCTGCCTCTGCCTGCCGGAATTCACGGCGCAGGCCGTCGATCTGCTCGCCGAGATGATCCGGACGCCGAGTTTTCCGCAGGATGCCTGCGATGTGGCCGTCGAACTGGCCCGGCAATCCCTGGCGGCGCTCAACGACGACCCCCAGGAATTGGCCAAGAAGCTTCTGCACCGCCAGGCGTATGGTGAGCCGCTTGGCCGACACCCGTACGGCGAAAGCGAGACCCTGGAGCGGATCGGGAGAGACCAGATCGTCGATCACTGGCGGCGATTCTTCCGCAGTCCCAATATGCAGTGTACGATCACCGGAGCGGTCGAGCCGGACCGCATGGCCGACCTGCTCGAGCGCGTCTTCGAGAGCTTCAACCCCGATCCACGGGCGGGCGGCGACCGCCCGGCCCCGCCGGCGCTGCAATTCACGCCCGGCAGACGGCACTATGACAAGGAACTCGAACAGGAGCAGGTGATGCTGTGCTTCCCCGCGTCGGCGGTCACCGACGCCGATTTTCCCGTCGAGCAGGTGCTTATCGGCGTGCTGGCCGGCGGTATGAGCGGGAGACTCTTCACCGAAGTGCGCGAAAAGCAGGGATTGGTCTACTGGGTCGGGGCCTGGGGCGATCATCCGCGCGGCGCGGGGGTCATTCATCTGGGCGCCTCCACGACTGCGCAACGGGTCGACCGGACGTACGCCACGTTGCTGCGGGAGATCAATCGCCTGGAGAACGATCTCACCGAGGAAGAGGTCTCCCGCGCGATCACCGGGATCGTCGCCCAGGTCCAGACCCGGGGCGACGTTTCGCGAGCCCGGGCCACGCGCGTGGCGGACGATCTCTTCTTCCACGGCCGACCGATCCCGATCGAGGAAAAAATCGCCCGCATCGAAGCGGTGACGGTCAAGCATATACGGGACTACCTCGAGGCCCACCCGCGCGATCGCCTGAGCGTCGTGACTCTCGGACCGCGGGAATTGGATCCTTGACCCGACGCCGCCAACGGGGATGTCCTGGAGTGGAGATTTGAGAAGGGAGAGTGGAGAAAGGGCGCTGTCCGGCGGAAACGTCGGGGATGAAGAATAACCAAGTTCGTCCTCCCGATCAGCCTGACGGATTTCAGCGCCTTGGCGGTTCAGCGTTTCGGTTTTCAGCGTTTCGGTTTTCGGCGTTTACTATGTCCCGTTTCTCCCAACATCGCCTGTCCAATGGTCTGACTGTCGTGGTCGAGCTCATGTCGCACGTGCCCTCGGTGGCCTGCGGCTTTCTGGTTCGAACCGGGGCGCGGGATGACCCGGCCGACCAGGCGGGCGTTTCCCATTTCCTCGAGCACATGTGTTTCAAGGGCACCGAGACGCGGACCTGGCGCGACATCAACATAACGTTCGACGAGATGGGAGCGCATTACAACGCCTACACGAGCAAGGATCGGACGTTCTACTTCGGCTGGGTGCGCGCGAAGGATTTCGACCGCCAGATGGATCTGCTGGCCGACATGATGCGCCCCCGGCTCCCCGTCGAAGAGTTCGACATGGAGAAAAAGGTCGTCCTCGAGGAGATCGCGATGTCCGACGACGATCTGACCTCCAACGCATACGAGTTTCTCTATGAAACCGCCTGCGCGGGCAGTTCGTTGGCCTGGCCCGTACTCGGCTACGATCGGACGATCCGCGATCTGAAACGCGATCAGATGCATGCGTATTTCCAGCGGCGATATTCACCGAACAATCTCATTCTGATCGTGGCGGGCAACATCGATCCCGCCCACGTGATCGAAACCGCCGAGCGCCTCTGCGGCGCATGGCAGCCGAACGATCTCGGCCCGGGGCGAACCACGCCCACGATCCGCAGCGGGCACGCCACGCGCACGATCGAGCGGTTTCATCAGCAAGCGGTCCTGCTCGCATTCCCGGCCGCCGATGCGCGCCATCCCCTCGATGAGTCGGCCGAGGCGGTCGCCGCCATCCTCGGCGGCGAAAACTCGCGCTTCTACTGGAACATCGTGCAGAAAGGGCTCAGTACGCGGGCCGGCGTCTTCCGTGAGGAGTATCACGACTTCGGCATCATGACCCTGTACGCGCTGTGCGAGCCGCAAAACGCCGAGAAGGTCCTTGACGCAATGCGCCGCGAAGCCCGCCTTCTGACCGAAGGCGGGGCGGAGCTGAAAGAGGTGAACCGGGTCAAGAACCTGCGCCGCACCTCGCTGGCCACGGAGTCGGAGGCGCCTTTCTACCGCCTCGGGCAGATCGCCGACGACGTCGACTACCTCGGTCGCCCCCGATCGGCCGACGAGCAACTGGCGGCCGTCAACGAAGTGTCGGCCGAGAGCATCGCGGCCTGCCTGGCGGAGTTTCCGATCACTGGGGAAGGCCTCCTCGCCAGCGTCGGCCCGCGCGCATGGCCGGGATGACTCGAATGGACCGGTTCCCGCGTGCCGGGGCGGCACAACGTCAACGAACCCCGGGCATGCCTCTCATGGAGCAGCAGGCACGCCGTTCAAGGAGCCGCAGGCTTCAGGTCGCCGCGGCAACCCGAAGCCCCCGGCGCATTGAAGACCTGGAAGAATGAGCGAATCGACGAATAACAACGACCCCATCGAACCCGGCGGCGCGGACGAATCGGGCGCGGAACCGTTGCCGTGGCCCAATGATATTCCATTCGCTCGGCCGGTAAACGTCGAGACCGCTCTTTCCCCCCCGGCCGACGACGCCTGGCCGCCAACCATGTCCCGCCTGCGGGCGTTGATCGAACTGCTCATCCTCATTCCCGCGGGCTTTCTGGGCCTGGTGGTGGTCGCGGTGCCGATCTTCATGATCAACCCGGCGGACACCCGCTGGCATAACGTATTCAGCAGCGTGGGCATGGGCTGCGGGGCCCTGACCGCCTGCGTCGTCATGATGCTCATCGCCCGACAGAAAGCCGCCTCCATCGGCTGGACCCGCCGGGACCTCGGTATCAACGTCGGTCTGGGCGTCGCCGCCATGATCGCAACCTATGTCGCCCGTTTCGCCATCCTGGTGCCGCTCAGTTTGGTCTTTCCGCAACTCCTGGAGGAAGCAGAAACCGCCCAGAACGCCATCGAGGACACGTTCCCGCCGATGAGCTTCCTGTGGGTCGTCTTGATGATGACTTTCGTCGTGATCTGGGAGGAAGTCGTCTTCCGCGGTTTCCTCCTGACGCGCCTGCAGACCGTCTTTCGACGATGGTGGCTGACCATCCTCGCCGGCTCCCTGTTGTTCGGTGCGATCCACGGTTATCAGGGGATCCTGGCGACGGCCCTGATCACCGCGCTGGCCCTGATGATGAGCCTGCTCTTCGTCTGGCGACGCAGCCTCGTGCCTTCCATGGTCGTGCATTGGCTGAACAACGTCGGTGTCGTGCTGTTTCTGGAAGCAATGTCCTCGACGCGCCGGTGACCGCCCCGTTCGGCTTGATTCCGAACCATTCCCCCGCTATACCAATGGCCAAACCGAAGTCAACCTCGGCGGGCCTTCGGGCTCGATCCACACCATCAGAAAGGAGATCATGCACATGGCCAAGCTCTGCAACGTCGGCCTGATCGGCCAGGGATTCATGGGACGCACCCACAGCAACGCCTACCTCAAGGTCGCCAAGTTCTTCCACGATCTGGCCCTGGAGCCGGTCATGCACACCGTCTTCGGCATGCCGGAAGAGAAACCCGAGATCTTCGCCAAGCGCTGGGGCTGGAGGAACTTCGCCACCGACTGGAAGGCGGTGATCCGCAATGAGGAGATCAACCTGATCGACATCGTCACGCCGAATTTCATGCACATGCCGCCGGCTATGGAGGCGATCGACGCAGGCAAGCCCGTCGCGACCGAAAAGCCGATCGCCGGCACGCTCAGCGACGCCCGGGCTATGGCCGAAGCCGCCAAAAAGAAGAAAGTCCGCACGTTCGTCTGGTACAACTATCGCCGCTGTCCCGCCGTCGCCCTCGCCCATCAGCTCGTCAGGGACGGCAAGATCGGACGCATCTTCCACGTCCGCTGCATCTACCTGCAGGATTGGGGTGGACCGAAGACCCCGCTGCTCTGGCGGTTCCAGAAGAAGTTGGCCGGCTCGGGCGCGCACGGCGATCTCAACGCCCACGTGATCGACATGGCCCGGTTCATCACCGGCGACGAGATCGTCGAAATCAGCGGCTCGGTGGCGGAAACCTTCATCAAGGAGCGCGAAATCCCGTCGACCGGATCGGCGGGCGGCATCGCGGGCGGGTCCAAGGGCAGCAAGAAAATGGGCAAGTCGGACGTCGATGACGCCGTCCTCTTCCTCGCCCGGTTCAAAGCCGGCGCGGTCGCCAGCTTCGAATGCTCCCGCCTCGCCACCGGCTACAAGAACATGAACGGCATCGAGGTCCACGGCGAAAGGGGCGCCCTGCGATTCCGGTTCGAAGACATGAACTACCTCGACTTCTACGACGCCACAGCCGACATGAAGGTCCAAGGCTGGACCCGGATCATGTGTACCTCGGGCAGCAACCACCCGTACGTGGGCGCCTGGTGGCCCGATGCCCACATCCTGGGATACGAGCACGGCTTCATCAATCAGTCAGCCGACATCCTCAACATCCTCGGCGGCAACAAGCCGGTCGTGCCCATCCCCGACTTCGCCGACGCCTACGAAACCCAACGCGTCCTCGAAGCCGCCCTGATCTCCGCCAAGGAGCGCTGCGCGATCAAGATGAGCGAGGTGAAGTAACCTCTCTTTACAGGAGAACCCTCATGTCTGGACAACCCCCCATCCACCCGACGGGTACGCCCTCACAGCCCGGCTCCGGCCTGGCCATCGCCGCGCTGGTCGTGGGAATAGTGTCTTTGGTGCTTTTCTGCATACCGTACATCGCCCTCCCGGCTGCGGTCGTCGCCGTCGTCCTGGGCGCCGTCGCTCGCAGCAAGGCCAGCCGGGGGGAGGCGGAAGGCAAGGGGATGGCCACCGCCGGCCTCATCTGTGGCATCATCTCGGGCCTGCTCGCCATCCTCCTGGTGGCTGGGGCACTCGCCTTCATGGGCTTTGCCGCCAAGAAAGGTATCGATGTGCAGAAAATGATGGAACAGGAGATGCAAAAACAGCAGCGGATGAACGAGTCACAGCCCGGGGGAGATGTGGCTCCCCAGAGTTGGCTGAACACCGAGAAACCGGATCGAGTCGCTTGAGAAGACGGGTATTATCGGGCAAGACCGGCCGATGAATTCACCGCCCGGTCTTGCCGATATAGGCCCCATGGACATCGACGCAATCGCAAGCCTTTCGACCGCGCTGAGCATGGCCAGGGTCCGGAACGAGGTCGGTATCCGGGTCCTCAAGATGGCTCAAGGCCAGGGGCAAGTCGCCGCGGATCTCATCGCCGCCGCCGCCGAAACCGCACTCCAGATCGCCAACCGGGTGGCCGATGATGCCGGAACGACCCTCGACGTAACCGCCTGATTCCCCGAGCAGAAAACTCAGAAGGCCGGAAGCCCGTCGATCGGACTCCCCGTCTTCTTCGTTGTTCCCCTACCCGTCGCTCGGTCGCGCTCAAATCGGCAGTTGATCCGCCGGCGCATTCTTCGGCACCTTGATCCCGATGAATTGCAGGAATTGCGTACGGCTCAGGACCGGAATGGACAGCGCTTTGGCTTCCTGAACCATCTTGTCGAACACCTCGCGCTCCGCAGCCTGCTTGGCGGCACGCTCTCGGGCTTCCGCCGTCTCGTTGGCCCCGAGTTCCGCCGGGGCCGGCGGAGGCGCGCCCAGCACGACGAAGTCCGTCCGGGTATCGACCGTCTTGACGACGTTGCCGCCCGCCTGAGCGATCAACCGGGCGACCTCAACGCCGCCGGGATCGTCGATCCGACCGTCGAAGTTCAGATCGAAATCGCCGGCTACCACGAAGTTCAGCCGCCGCGTCTTATCGAACACCGGATTGGCCACCAGGTCGCCCTCGATGATCGGATCGCTCGGGGTACTCGAGGTCACCCGGCACTCAGCCGTCGTCGCGAAAACCTGCTCGACCAGAATCGTCGCCTTCCCCTTTCCGTCAGCCGGGATGCCGCCGGTCCGCGAGTACACCGCGAAGCTAATCCCCCGGGTCAGCCCGTCGCGCTCGCCGAGGGAGACGTACACGATGTTCTCGCCCGCGACCGCCCGCACGACCTGCCCGTCGGCGATCTGCAACGCGGAGGTCAAGTCCGCCTGAGGCCGGAAGCTCGCCAGCGTCGCCACCAGTTCCTTCACCCGCGCCTGGGCCTCGTCGCGCTGCTGGGCGATCGTCTGCATCTGCTGCCGCACACCCGTCAACTGGGCGCTCGCCGCCTCGCTTGCCTTCTCGAGCTGGGCCGTCAGCGACTCCACCTGCTGCTGCCAGGCGTCGCGATCCTTGGCGGCCGTCTGTTCTAGTTCCTTATACTTCTTCTCAAGTTCGGCGGTCTTGTCCGCGTACTGCTTTTGGGCGGCCTCTGCCGTCTTGATGAGGGCCTGCTCCCGCTCGGAACTCAACCTGTCCCTCTCGGCGACCACACTCTTGAGCCTCTCCGCCTGGGCGTTGTACTGGTTGAGCAGACCCTTCAGCATCGTCAACAGATCCATCTCCGCCGACAGGCTGACGTTCGCCTCCTTCAGGGCGGGGGCGTTCTCGACCTGCTTGCGGACCTCGTCGATCGTCTGCCGGATCTTGGGGATGTCGGTCGACGCCGCCCCGATGGTCATCAGCGAGAACTGCTGGAGCTGATCTTCCGTGTTCCGAAGGTTGCGGTTGGCGCTATCCAACTGGCTGCGGGCCTCTGCCTCGCGAGCCTGGAGATCGGAATAGTAGGTGAAGGCGAAGATCATCCCGCCCAGTGAGAGGACGGTCAGGACCACGAACACGATCAACGCCGTCTTGATGGAGCCGCCACCGGCGGCCCGAGGGCTGGCGATTGCTGCCATATTCGCAACTCCAATTGGGCGGGTCTCCGCCACGAACCCCGGACCACCGCTTGCCGACGCTCGTGCTCCGCCGGCCGCCCTGCGCTCCACATGCCGGGCGCACCATCGCCAAGGGGGGCCGGGACCGACGCACGCAAGACCTCCCCAGGTCCGTCCACCGGCCAATCGGGGCAGGATCCAAAAGCCATTGTTGCCGCCTGGCAGTACCCTGTCAACCGCAGCCAAGACGAGACCCGGCCCCCGGCTGCCTCCGTAAAAGAGTGGCATGGATCCGCGGCGTCGCGTGGCATGGGCAAGCGCAGTACCGGTATTCCGGGACGGAGCTTGCCCGCGGGGGAGGCGAGAGGACACGGGCTGACAAGTTAGCTCGCCACCGCGAGTCGCCGAGGCAACCCAGCCCACCCAGGCCAAGCCCGTCGCGCCCCCCAGACTCGAACCCTCAAACCCTCAGCCCGCTTGCGCCTGCGACAGCAGACCCGACCACCGACGCGAAGGCGGGTCCGAGGTCCGGGGCAGGCCCCTCTCCCCCCGGCGATTCGTAACCCACGCCAAAACATGACCCTGTGAGCATC
>JAPKGY010000710.1 GCA_026647385.1 Phycisphaerae bacterium
CCTGGAGGACTGGGCCCAATCCGTGCTCGATCCTGGCCACCCGGTCACCGACCGCGTTGTGGACAACACGCAGCGCGTGCTGGATCTGCTCGATCGCCACGGCGTCCGGGCGACGTTTTTCGCCCTCGGCAAGGTGTGCGAGCGGTTCCCGCGGTTGCTTGCGATGATTGCATCGGCCGGCCATGAGATCGCCTCCCACGGATACGGCCACGAGCTGATCCACCGCCTCACGCCGGAGCAGTTCGCCGCAGACCTGCGTCGCTCGATCGACTTGATCGAGTCGCAAGTCGGCCGGCGACCCGCGGGCTACCGGGCACCCGCCTTCTCGATCACCCGCCATTCCCTCTGGGCCGGGCCGATCCTGGCTGAGCACGGCTTCCGGTACAGCTCGAGCATCTTCCCGATCGCCCATCGTCGTTACGGCATCCCCGACTGGCCTTGGGCGCCTTCGCGCTGGCCGACGTGCGACCTCATCGAATTCCCGATGTCCACCTTGCGATTCCTCGGGCGAAACTGGCCCGTGTGCGGCGGCGGCTACACCCGCCTTCTGCCCGGCGCGGCCCTCGCTTACGCCGTGGGTCAACTCAACCGGCGCGGAACGCCGGCCGTCGTCTACCTGCATCCCTACGAGCTGGCGCCGGACGAGGTCAACTGGTTCCGCCGCGCGGGCGTGCGATCTACGCCGAGTAAAAGACTGACCCAATCCCTCTGGCGATCGCGGGTCCAGCCTCGCCTGTCCCGGTTGCTCGCCGAGTTCCGGTTCGGAACGATGAGCGAGGCGATTGCGTCATTCGAGTTCAACAACGTAGACCTGCGAGCGGCCGCTACGGTCGCTGGTGAACGTTGCATATCGGCCTGAATGGCTCAAGGCGGGGTGCGGGTGAGTCCATTGAGGGCCGTACACGGTGTCGGTCTTCATCTCCATCCACGACAGGGCCTCATCCAGACTCGACGCACCCGAACGGGCGGCCTCCTCGAAGTCTGCCTGGAGAGCGTAGCGGCCCTTGGGCCATTGGGAACCGCCGTTGCTGCTGGCCGGGTAGCAGATCGCCCGGCGCGAACCGTTCTCGACATTCACCAGCCAGATTCCGACGTCGGGGCAGTTCGTGTCGCAGAGAATCCGCCGCCCATCGCGGCTCGGACAGATGTGCCAGGCGTTGAATTCGGCGATCGTGCTGATTCGCCCGGAGGGCATGTGCATCCGCAGGATCGCCCGAGGCCAGATCGTAAAGACCAGATCGCCGGTCCGGCCCAGCCACGTCTCGTGAACGACGAACTCGTTGTTGTCGTGGTCGTACAACAGCCGTTTGTCCGAGCCATCCCGATTGATCAGGTGCATCCGCGGGGCCGGATCGGACGCGAACTCGATCAGCGTCGGATCGCCCGGATGAAACTGTGGATGAATGATGACCCGATCCTGCCGGTAGATGATGCTCCCGCCGCTGCCGTCGGCCGCCGCCACCACGATGCCGTGCCCCGAATCGAGCCGAACCGCCGAGACGACCCACCGGCCATCGGCGGACAGGTCCACCTCGCCAAGCCTCCCGCCCGGAAAGTTCGCCACGACCGTCTCGGTCAGGTCGGTCAGATCCAGCACAACGATCGTCGAAGCGCGGGTGAACCACAGGTGTCGGCCATCGTGGGCGATAACGGCCGAGAAGCTGTTGATGGACTCCGAATCGGTCAATTGCCGGATATCACCCGTCGGAAAGCCCGCCTGGAAGAAGTTGGCTGTACCGGTCCGGAACCCGGCGAAGATGATGGCCTTCTCGTCCGGCAGAAAAGAATCGGTCAGGAAGTACAACCCGTGACTGAGGCTGTCGTGGGCGGTGATCTGCCAGACCCGAGCCCCCGTTTGTTCGTCGCGACCCGCGGAAGATTCGCCCGGCCAGATGCGTCCTTTCCCGCTCATTCCGACTTCTCCGCCTGTTTTCGATAGAGCAGCGCCACCCGGCCCACCCGTTGAACCAGGTGGCACCGGACCCGATCGGCCAATTCTAGCGCGAGCCGTTCGGAATCGTCGGCCTTTTCCGCCTCCAACCGAACCTTCAGCAAATCCGTGTTGGCAAACGCCGACCGAACCTGTCGAAGGAATGCCTCGGTCACGCCCGCCCGTCCCACCACCAATTGAGCCTTCAGGGCATGCCCTCGCTTCACCAGGGGACGACGTTCCGCCTGGGTCGGTGCTGGGCCCGCATCGCTCCACGTGCTTTCACGCATCAGTTACACCGTATTACCTTTCATTCAGGGGATACAACCATACCGCCGGGACCACCTGCCCACAACGTTCGCGCCGAACGGGACTTACGTCAGAATCCCCAAAGCTGCGTATTGATGCGGCGCGTTCCGTTCCATACAATGCTCGCAACCGACCCGGGTTCGGTGAGCCCGGTACTTCGAATCGGGCCCTGTCAACCCGGCCCTTCGTTGCCGGGTTCTGTGAACCCGGTTCTGCGTCGCCGGGTTCTGTGAACCCGGTCTCCATACATCCGGAGAGAATCAGCATGCCGATCGACGAAATCGAGTTTGAGTGCGAAGAACTCATGGAGAAGGCGGTTACCTTCCTTCGCCAGGAGTTGCGAACGATCCGCACAGGCCGTGCGTCGCCCGGACTCGTCGAGCACCTGAAAGTCGAGGTGCCGTCCTATGGCTCGACCCCCTGCTCCCCCCACTGATCCACCTGTTATGGCGCCTCTAACTCAGACTCAAACGAT
>JAPKGY010000711.1 GCA_026647385.1 Phycisphaerae bacterium
GTCGATCCTTACCGGGTGGAGGCCTATCTCGACAAGAGTACCAAGCCCGAGGTCGACCCCGTGGAACTCGGCCGCCAGTTTGTCGCCGACATGGTCGTCCATCTGGGCGTCCACCAGTTTTCCGTTCGAGATCCGGGGTACTCTCAATACTACCGGGGGCGCGTGGCCTCCTCCGTCGAGGTGTACGATCTGACCACCCAGGACAAGACCCCGCCGCGTTTTCCGCTCAAGGAGGTCAAGATCGCCTATCCGGACGAAAAGGCGATCGGCTTCGCCAACGCCCGCGCCGACCAGGTGCGGCAGGCGACCTACGAGGTTTTTGCCACCGAGGTCGGCAAGAAGTTCCACACCTGGGAACGCGAGCTGGATTGACCGCGGCGAGTCCCGAATGTACGGGGAACCCCCATGCGAAACCGGATGATTCTGGCCTGGGTCTGCCTTTCGCTCGCAGGGTCCGCCGGGTGCGGGCCGCGGGCGGGCACGGTCCTTTACTTCCTCGGGATGGGAAAGGGGCAGGATATCCCCGCCGACTACGAGTTGCCCCAGAAACCGCTGCTCATTCTTGTCGACGACGAGTACGATCTGGTCCACCCGCCTCATGCCCGCGACGCGCTCGTCGATGCGCTCAGCAAGGAGCTGCGCGATCGCGACCTGGCCGACAAGATCACCTCCAACGAGGAACTCGCCAAGGTCCGCCAGAATACCCCGAACTTCGACAAACGCGGGGCCCGGGAAGTCGGCGAACTGGTCAAGGCCGACATCGTTCTCTGGCTTCGGATTCGCCGCTTTACCCTGCCGGACGATCTCGAAGCCGCCATGCAGCCCTGTTTCTTCGGGGTCGCCCTCAAGGTCCTTGACGTCAAGGCCTCCAAGCGCGAGGACGTCGCGCTCTGGCCCAAGGAGCGCGAGGGCAAGTTCGTCGAGGTGAAAGTCTCCCCCCACGACCTGCGGGCGGCCGGCAACATCCGCGAAGCCCATCGGGTCATGGCTGAGAAACTCGCCCAGGACGTCGCAAAGCTCTTCTACACCCACGAGGAAGATACCGCCCCCCGATGAACGGCCTGCGCCGTGGGCAGCCTGCTATACTTCTGCGGACCGATCGGCTTCGCTCCGGAGGCGTTCCATGCCCCGTCCCGTTCCGCCGTCGCTGGCTGAGTGCATGGCCCTGCTCAACCTCACCGGGCCGGCATCGGTCGATCAGATCAAGCGGGCCTACCGCAACCTCGCCCAGCGACTGCATCCCGACAAAAACCACGGCGACGAAGCAGCCCGATCGCAGTTCGTCAAGGTTTCGGAGGCCTACCGCATCCTGGTGCGGGCCGCCCGCGTCGTCGCCCAGGGCGGCCGGGTCGGCGTGTGTGCCGCCTGCGGAGGGTTCGACGCGGTGAGCCCGGCCTTGGACGGTTCGCACCTGTGCGGTCGGTGCATTCTCAGGCCCGGCGGAGGGCGTTTGCTGCCCATGCCGGTGCTCGTCGTCGCCAAGTGCTTCGGGACCATGCTCCTGATGGCCATAACCGCCGTCCTGTTCTGCAAGGCTCTGCAAGCTTCCGAGCCCCGGCTGGTCTCCGCCTGGGCCGCGGCGGCCACTGTGACCGGGCTGTGCAGTCTGGCCGCCCTCGCCTTCACCTGTCTCAGAGTCGTCCATTGCATCACCGACCAGGAACGCTCGCTCATCCGCGACTATCGCCGGACCGAATCCCGCCACCGCTCCTGGCTCCGGGCCCGCCGCCGTGACGACCCGCCTGCGACTCCCCAAAGGGATTGATCCCGCGATCTCGCATCCGGAGCATTTCGCCTGGATGCACCGACCAGGGCGCGCGGTCCGATGCACGCGAATCGTCTCCAAAGCGACTGCGCTCCGCTCGCGGCACGCGCTTTCGCGTCCGGCTGTCGGCCAGGGCCCATGCGTGCTTCCATCTCCACGCCGCGCCCGATGTTATCGGCCTTACGCCCCGGCCCGCTTGCCTCGCGGGCCCCCGAATCGTACGTTTTGTGCGACGGTTTCCGCGGTTGCCCGCGGTGGGCAGCCGGTTTGCGTCGGGCAAGGGGCACGGCATGCGGCCGGACAACACGCCGCTGTACTTCGACGACCGCCGAGCCGCCGGCGATTCGCTTGCGCCGTCGGGTGTCCTGGCCGACAAGCCCCCCGTGCTGCGCCGCTGGACCATTAACCTCTTTGCAGTTCTCGGCATTCTCGCGATCCTCTACGGCACGCTGGCCCCGTTTCGGATCGACGCCGCCCGGTCGTTCACCGGGCGGCTGACGTCGGACCCGCTCGTGTCCGGCGACGCCGTCGCCAACGTCCTGATCTACGTTCCCATCGGCATCTTTCTTCGGCTGCTCGTGCGCCGTCGCGGCTCCCGATGGTTGAGCGAATGCCTTCTCAGTCTTCTGGCGGCCGCCGGCCTGAGTTACCTCACCGAAGTCTGCCAGACGATCCTCGCCTGTCGCGTGCCGAGTTGGGTGGACTGGTACTGCAACGTGATTGGGGCGGCCATCGGCCTGGCCATCGCGCCGCTGTTCCAGCGGTTGCTGCGCAGGCGGCACACGTGGTTTTACCACGAGGTTCGCGTCCGCCCTTTCAGCGCGGCGGCAGCCGGAACCATCATCCTCGTCGGTGCCGCCGCGCTGATGCCGTTCGATATCCAGCCGACCCCTTCGCACGTCGGCCGGGCCCTGCACCGTCTTCACGGCACGTCCCTGTCGCTGCC
>JAPKGY010000712.1 GCA_026647385.1 Phycisphaerae bacterium
ATTCTCAAGATCACCAAGCAGTCGCTCGGCCGGGTGCTCAAGCAGCTCATCGACCAGGGCTCTCGCAGATCCATTCCTCGCCGGTGCCGCAGCCGCAGTTGAACTTGATGGCGCAGAAGGCGATGTCCTGTGCGTTGTAGATGTTGATTGCCCGCAGGGCGACGGCCCCGGTGAAGCCGACGAGCATGACCAGCAGCAGCAAGGCGGTCCCGCGCAGGGCGACGCCCGCGATCAGCATCAGGCCGCAGATGATCTCGAGCCACGGCAGGACGGCCGCCATCGAGTTGAGCAGGATCGGCGGCTGTTCCGGAACCATGTGGTATTGATGGATCATCTTGAGGAAATCGACCGGGTTGACCGCCTTTTCGATCCCCGTGTAGATGAACAGGGCTCCGAGGGCCACGCGAGCCAGGACTATCGGCACCCCGGTCCGGTCGAGTCGTCGCAGAAGTCCGGGTTCGGCGGTCATTGGGCACCTCCCACCCGGCTGCCCGGCACGATATCACCGCTGCCGCGGACGCCGCGTTCCACCGGCAGGTCGTTCTCGCACCACTGGGTGATGCCGCCCGGATAGACAAAGACTTTGGCGGGATCGATCCCGCGCTCGAGCAGATCGTGTGCGGCGAAGCGGCTGTCCTCGCAATCGCCGCCGTTGCAGTAGATGACGATCTTGACGGCCTGTTGGCAGACCGGCAGGACCCGGTCGATGTATTTGTCGAGAAGGTAGTGGTCGAGCTGGTACGCGCCCGGGATGTGCCCCAAAGCGTAGCTGTGATCGTCCCGTGCGTCGACGAAAACGTGTGCCCCCATCTCATGGAGCGGGTCTTCGAAGGCCGCCACGACGTCGCCGTGCAGGATCGGCTGAAGGCCTTCGTTGTATATCGCCTCGACCTCGGCGGCGAACTCGCCGCCCGGCCCCAGCGGTTGGGCCGGCGCGGTGCCGGGCTGAGCCACGATCTGGGTCGCCGGCTGACTCGCCGCGCCCTGCCCGCGGGGGAAATAGTTCCGTTCGAGCTTTACGCCCCGGTGGCTGATCGCGTTCGCCCCGAGACTGAGCGCCGTGCCCAGGACGGTGATGGCGACGAACTCCGCCAGCGTTTTTTTGACGACCGACATAGGCCCTCTCTCACTGCGGCGCCGACGCGCTTACCCCTTAGTACGTTCGGGTTGGAGCCTGGGCGCGCGGCCATGCGGAAAATCCGCTCCTGAAAGTCATTATACGCAGTTTCGTTATCGGATAAACGGGCTGGCGGTCCGCTGCAGGAAGATCGGCTGATCGGTCGGTTTGATCTCCCGGCCTTCCCGGACGTACCGTTGCCCGTTGATCGTACGCACGTCCCACCAGCCGGAGATGAGGAAGCCCGAGGCGTCGTAGCTCGGGACCAGCCACACGACGTAGGTCGGCTCCTTCTGGCCGGAGAGCATGTAGATCCCGTCGGCTCGACGAGTCACGTGCCCTTGGGTCTTGAGGATGTCGAGCAGGGTGGTCAGCGCCTGGAAGGCGGGCTTGAGTGCGGGTTGCTGCCCGCCGCCCCCCGCGCGCACAAGTCCGAACGCGGGCGAATCCTTCGGGTCCTGGCCGGGCGGTGCGTCCTGGAGGGTGTGCAGGTACATACGATCGAGGCCGAGCGTTCTGCCATGGATCGCCCAGCGGACCAGTTCAGCCGCCTGCCGATCGTCGCCCCGGGCGTGGGGGTCGTTGCTGTTGGCTCCGAACGCGGTCAGCCAGATGGGGCGACTGATCCGCCGGGCGCTCATCTTTTGACGCAGGTAGATCACATGGTGCTCGAACGGCGGCCTTCCGGGGAACGATCTCGGGAAGCTCTGGAAGGCCACGACGTCGAAATACGGATAGGACGGCCCTTCCAATTCAGGCTCGGCCAACAGGCGTTCAAAGAAGGTGTCGTAGTGGCCTTGAGGGCGTGTCGGCTCCTTCAAACCGGGACTCGCGAGACTGCCGAGGACCACGGTTGCTTTCGGAGCGACGCCCTGAACCGCGTCGTGAAAGGTCTTCAACCAATAGGCGTACTCGGCGGTGGGGGCGTCCTCCGGGGTCGGGAAGCACTCGAACGCGCGGATGGGTCGGCGTAGCCCGGGCATCGCCTTGGCCCCGCCGCCGTACCGTTCGACGAACGTTCGGACGAAGCTGACGAACTCCCGGCTCTTGTCCCGGGCGGGCAACTTGGCGGGTGGGTTGTCGACAGCCCAGGCCGGCACGCCGGTGCAGACCGCCGTGATTTCGATGTTGGCCTTCTCGGCAAGCCGCACCACCCGATCGATGGCCGAGAAGTCGTAGCGGGCATCGGCCGACGGCTGTATGCGCGACCAGTCCATGAGATCGAGCCGCACCAGATTGACACCCAGTTCGGTCATCAGGCGGAAGTCGACGTCGCGTTCCGCCGGGTCGATGGGTGCGCTGGCCGGCTGCGTGCTTGGCGGTTGAGTTGCCAGGCGGAGGTCGATTCCGAGCCAATCGGTCCGCTCCGTCGCGGCACAGCCGAGAAGGAACTGCCCGCACAGCAGCACACCGACGATCGGCAGACGGGGTGGCGTTGGGTATTGACTGGAACTGATGGAGGGCTTGCCACGGGTGTACAGTTCGCAGAACGGCACGCTCTCAACCGAGTTCGATCTCCCCGGCGTCTACGTCTTCATCTGCAAGGTACATCCCTACATGACGGCCGTCGTGGCGGTGCAGGATCGCA
>JAPKGY010000713.1 GCA_026647385.1 Phycisphaerae bacterium
ACTTGTTGGAGAGCGCCATCAGCAGGTTGCCGCGAATGCGCGCCTGAATGTTTTCCTCGGTGACATCCGGCGGCCGGCCGTGAAAGGCAGTTGCCAGGCCATGCCCCGTTTGCCTTGATGGGTCTTTGTTACGTTACAATGACAATCATGCTCACCTTCTGGGCATTGCGACGCGCTCCCAAGGTCCAGACTCCCTGGGGATGCGATCAGTGCGGTTATCTGCTTTACGGTCTCACGGAGCCACGCTGCCCTGAATGTGGAACGCCGTTTGATCCTTCCCGATTGACCGTCCTGACGCCGCGAGTGGATATCACTGCCGAAGATCCTTCCTCGTGATTCGCTGCTTTCGCCGTGCTCGTCGGCGTTTCCATTGGATCCGTTTTTCCAATAACATCGAGTCATGGGCATCGTCTCCCTCCAGAACGTTCACATGGGTTTCGACGAGCGGATCGTCCTCGAGTCGCTGGACTGGGAGATTCAGCGCGGGGAGAAGGTCGGGCTGGTCGGGCCGAACGGGTCGGGCAAGACGACGCTGTTCAAGCTGATCATGGGGCAGCTTCAACCGTCGGTCGGGACGGTGACGCGGGCCCGCGGCTTGCAGATCGCCTACCTGCCCCAGGAGCCGATGCTCGACACGTCCAACACGCTGCTGGCGGAGGTGACCGGCACGTTCGACAACGTGCGACGGCTGGAGGAGCGCGTGGCCGAGGTCGCCCAGCTCATCGCCGATCATCACGAGACCGACCGCGTCGACGACCTGATGGCGGAGTACGATGAGTTGCAGCATCGGCTCGAGGCGGCCGGGGGTTACGATTACGAAGTGACCGTGCGGGAGGTGCTCGGCGGGCTCGGCTTTTCGCCGGGGGATTACGATTTGCCGATCTCGGCGCTGTCCGGCGGGCAGAAGTGCCGGGCGGCGCTGGCGGAGCTGCTGCTGCAAGAAGCGGACCTGCTGCTGCTCGACGAGCCGACGAATCACCTGGACATCGACGCGACGCGGTTCCTCGAACGCTTCCTGGCCGGCTACCACGGGGCAGCCATCATCGTCTCGCACGATCGCTACCTGTTGGATCGCGTGGTGGACAAGACGGCTGACCTCGACGAACGCAGGATCACGGTCTACCCGTGTGCCTACTCCGACTACGCCGAAAGCAAGCGGATCCGGGCGATGACGGCCGAGCGCGAGTTCGAGAAACAGCAGGAGTGGCTCAAGCATCAGCGCGAGTACGCCGAGCGGGTCAAGGCGGACAAGTCGCGATCCGCCCAGGCCCGCGGCCGACTCAAGATGCTCGATCGCATGGAGCGCGGCGGCCAGGTGCTGCAAAGGCCGGTCGCTCGAAATCGCAAGATGGCCATCCAGTTCACCCCCGCGCGCAGGCCGGGGGACATGGTGCTGCGTTGCGAAGGGCTCTGCAAGGCGTACGGCGACGTGGTCCTGTTCGACAAACTCGACGTCGAGATCTATCGCGGCGAGAAAGTGGGCATCGTCGGGCCGAACGGCGTGGGCAAGACGACGCTGCTCAAGATGGCCATGCGGCAGGTGGAGTGCGACGCCGGCCAGATACGCCTGTACGAAAACCTGCAGGTCGGCTATTACGACCAGGAGCACGCGGGGCTCAATCGCGAGCACCGGATCATCGACGAGATCGCGCCGAACCCGACCAGGCCGGAGGAGGCGCGTATCCGGTCGTTTCTCGCTCGATTTCTCTTTACCGGCAGCGACGTGTACAAGCGCGTCGGCGATCTGTCCGGCGGCGAGCAGAGCCGCGTCGTGCTCGCCAAGCTGATGTGGAGCAACCCGCAGGTGCTCATCCTCGACGAGCCGACGAACCACCTGGACATCCCCGGCAAGGAAGTGCTCGAAGAGGCGTTGATCGCCTACGAGGGCGCGATTCTGCTGGTCAGCCACGATCGGTACTTCCTCGACCGCGTCGTGAATCGCCTGCTGGTCCTGCCGGAACGCGGTCGATACGAGCTGATGACCGGCAACTGGAGCACGTACGAGCAGCGATTGGCCGACGAGGAAGCCCACAGGCGCGAAGAGCAGGAGGCGGCCCGCCGCCAGGCCCGCGAGACGAATCGCAAGAGCGGAAAACGCAAGGCCGGGACGTCGGCCGGCGACGACGACTCACCCTACGCCTCCTGGTCGCTGGATCGCTTGGAAGAAGCGATCATCGAGCGGGAAGAACGATTGGCCGAGGTCGAGCAGCAGTTCGCCGATCCGCTCGTCTACCAGGATGGCGACCGGGCCCGTTCGCTGCGGGCTCAGGCCGACCAACTCCGCGCGGAACTGCTGCGACTCAACGCCGCGTGGGAATCGCGATTGGACTGATGGCGGCGCGGGACCTGGGACTGACGAATGACGAATGACGAAATCCGAATGTCGAATCAATGACGAATGACCAATGGCGAAAGAGTCGGCACGAACAGCAGGTGCGGTGCTGAGGCACTCGGCGCAGTGTCCAGCCACGAGCCCTGGTCCATGCCACCGCGCGGGTTGCCACGGCGAGGAGCGCTGAAGCCTGCGGCTCCTCGATTCGGTGGATTCGTATTCAAGTCGGTGTTATTCGCGGAGGAGCTCGAAGCGATAGCCGATGTCGCGAACGGTGCGGATAAACGCTGGCTTGGCGGGGAAGATGCGCAGGAATCTGCGCCCGTAAAACGATTTGAAATACCGTCCCGCCGGCAGGCTGTTCTTCA
>JAPKGY010000714.1 GCA_026647385.1 Phycisphaerae bacterium
AGGGGCCGGGCTACGTGCAGCTTTACAAGTTCTCGCCGCCGGCGGAGGAATTGCTCGGCCGGCTGCTGCCCCAGACGGTCAAGGTGCGGCTTTATCAGTGTTTCATCGACGCGGCGGTGAGCGAACAGGTCGCGCGAATGGTGGCGATGAAGGCCGCCACCGATGCCGCCGGCTCGATGATCCGGCAGTTGACACAGCGGTACAACCGCGCCCGCCAGACACAGATTACGCTGGAATTGCTGGACATCGTCGGCGGGGCGAACGCGCTGACTTGAGCGAGCGGCGGAACGGAACGATGCGGGAGGCTGTTTATTCGGAAGGCCGTGAGTGTGCGGGTTGCCGCGAACGGACGGCCATGACAGGGAACGACGTATGGTAGAGACAAAGGGACATCATGTGGGCCGGGTCACGCAGGTCATCGGGTCGACCCTCGATGCCGAGTTTGACGAGGAGCATCTGCCGGCCGTCTATAATGCGATGACCGTCGACGTCGAACGGAGAGTGCTCGGTCACAGCGAACGCGAAACGCTCTGGTGCGAGGTCGCCTCCCACCTCGGCGGAGGACGTGTCCGAGCTGTGGCTCTCGGTTCGACCGACGGCCTCGTGCGCGGTGCTCCGATCCGCGATATGGGCGGGCCGGTTTCGGTTCCGGTGGGGATGGAGACGCTCGGCCGGGTGTTCAACCTCGTCGGAGATCCCGTCGATCAGCGCGGTCCGGTGAACGCCGGGGAGCGTCGCGGCATTCATCACGCGCCGCCCGAGTTCGCGGACCTGACGCCCAAGTCGGAAATCATGGAGACCGGCATCAAGGTCATCGATCTGCTTGCCCCGTTCGTCCGCGGCGGGAAGATCGGCCTGTTCGGCGGCGCCGGGCTGGGCAAAACCGTCATCGTGCAGGAGATGATCGCCCGCATCGCCCGCGAGCACTCGGGCTACTCCGTGTTCGCCGGGGTCGGCGAACGGACCCGCGAGGGCAACGATCTGTGGCTCGAAATGCAGCAGGCGACCTTCAAGGACAGCCAGGGCAACGTCAAGCAGGTCATGGACCACACCGCGATGGTGTTCGGCCAGATGAACGAGCCGCCGGGGGCCAGACTCCGGGCGGCGCTCAGTGCGCTGACCATGGCGGAGTGGTTCCGCGACGAGTCCGGCGCGGACACGATGTTGTTCGTCGACAACATTTTCCGCTTCTCGCAGGCCGGCTCCGAGGTGTCCGCGCTGCTGGGACGCATGCCGTCGGCGGTCGGCTATCAGCCGACCCTGGGCACCGAGATGGGTGAACTGCAGGAGCGGATTACCTCCACGAAGTTCGGCGCGGTCACCAGCGTGCAGGCGATTTACGTACCGGCCGACGATCTGACCGACCCCGCGCCGGCCACGACGTTCACGCACCTCGACGCGTTCATCGTGCTCGCCCGCGGGATCAGCGAGAAGGGCATTTACCCGGCCATCGACCCGCTGGCGTCGTCGAGCCGATTGCTCGACCCGAATTACATCGGCGAGCGCCACTACGCGGTTGCCCGGCAGGTGCAGTCCATTCTCCAGCGCTATCGCGACCTGCAGGACATCATCGCGATCCTCGGCGTCGACGAGCTTTCCGAGGACGACAAGCTGACCGTCAGCCGGGCTCGGAAGATCGAGCGGTTCTTCTCGCAGCCGTTCTTCGTGGCGGAGGCGTTCACCGGACGCGCCGGGAACTATACCTCGCTCGAGGATACGATCCGCAGCTTTGACGAGGTGTGCTCCGGTAAGTGGGACCACCTGCCGGAACAGGCCTTCATGTACGTCGGTAACATCGAGGACGCGGCCGCCAAGGCGGAGCAACTGGCCAAGGAGTAAGAAGAGGGCCGGCGATTCCGCTTTAAGGGGCCGCGGGCTTCCGCCTCAGGACGATACGCGATCATGGCGAACGAACTTTTCCAGTGCGAAGTCCTGACGCCCGATGGCCGGGTTTTCAGCGGCCAGGTGCGCGAGGTGACACTTCCCGCACACGACGGGCAGATGGGCGTTCTCGTCAATCACGCGCCGATGGTGTGCGAACTCGGCTACGGCCTGCTTCAGTTGTGGACCGGCGAAGGAACCCAGGAAAGGCGCTACATCGAGGGCGGGTTCGTGCAGATCGTGCCCGATCGGACCGTGATTCTGACGCGAAGTGCTCTGAGAACGGAAGAGGTGACCCGGGAAAGTGCCCTCAGGTTGCTCGAGGAGGCCAAGGGCATCCAAGGGACCGACGAGGTCAGTGCCCGCCTCCGCGGCGAAATCGAAGCCAATGCCCAGGCCCGTCTGCGGATCGCCGGCGGAGCCGTCTGAGGCGGACCGCCTTCCTGTGGTCCGCAACCAGACCGGGGGCACGGGCATCCACCCCCTGTCCCCACGGGCAGGATGCCCGTGCCACAGGGTGTGCGCAGACTGCACACCCGCGGCGGCGTCAGGTTCTAATCTCCCGCTAACAGCACGAGATTGTCGCGATGGATGGCCTCGTCGAACGGCTTGCTCCCGAGTACGCCCGCGATCTCGGCGGACTTCAGGCCTTTGATTCTCGACAGTTCCTCGGCGCTGTAGTTGCTCATGCCGTGCGCGATCGCCCGGCCGTCGGGCCCGATGATGCGGATGATGGCGCCGCGGGCGAACTTGCCGGTTACCTCGGTGATTCCGCGGGCGAGCAGGCTCTTGCCATGGCGCATGACCGCGCCG
>JAPKGY010000715.1 GCA_026647385.1 Phycisphaerae bacterium
GTGTTTGCAACCGACCGAGGCATAGATCCTCGACCACCGTGTTCGGCGTAGGCGGGTTAACCATGCACATGACCACGGACTTCCCCAATTCGGGGGTTAGGAAAGCAGTCTTCACGCCGTGATTTTCCCCGGACATCTCTCCGGTGAACGGCATAGGTAAACGGCAACGGCCCGGTCGACGCCGGGCCGGCGTGAAACCGCCGAGGGACGACCTATGCCGGATTCTGATCATGCTTCGTCGCTGACACCAGAGCAGCGGCGTTCCGAGATTGCCGCCATCCTGGCCAGGGGCCTGCTGCGCCACCGCCGCATGGCCAAAGCCGCAGCAGCATCGCCCCCTCTCGAAATCCGCTCACAAACCCAGAATTGCCTTGATCTTCCGCGCGAGAGTCGGCTTCCTGTGGTCACTGGCTCCGCGGGTTAGGACCGCCAGAGAGCCAGAGAAGGGAGAACCATGAACCATGATCTCACCCAGGACCTGACTACCCTCACCGGAATGACCATCGGGCAGCTCTGCCAGCGGTACGCCGAGCTGTTCGGCGAGCAGACCCGGACACGCCACAAGGCCTATCTGATCCGCAAGATCGCCTGGCGGCTCCAGGCGTTGGCGGAGGGTGGTCTGAGCGAGCGGGCCTTGCAGCGCGCGACCGAGCTGGCGAACGAGGCCGACGTACGGCTCACCCCGCCGCGACATTGGACGAGCCCGCTGCCCGACGACACCGCCACGGTCACCGCCGCCGTCTACGGCGTTGATCGCGACACCCGGATCCCCAAGGTCGGGACGGCCTTGGTCCGCCGGTACAAGGGGCGAATGATCCGGGTGATCGTGCTGCCCGACGGCTTCGAGTACGAGGGACAGAGGTTTCGAACGCTCACTGCACTCACTCACGCTATTACCGGGTCGCACGCGAACGGGTTCCGATTTTTCAATCTGGGAGGCCGCATATGAGTCGCGTTCGACGTGAGGCGGAACTCGGCAGCCGGCTGACTCGGTGCGCCATCTACACCCGCAAGTCCAGCGAGGAAGGACTCGAACAGGAGTTCAACTCGTTGGACGCCCAGCGGGAATCGGCTGAGGCCTTCATCACTAGCCAGAAGGCAGAAGGATGGGTGTGTCTGTCCGATCGCTACGACGACGGCGGCTACACGGGCGGAAACATGGAACGGCCGGCGGTCAAGCGCCTGATGGCCGACATCGACGCCGGCAAGATCGACTGTGTGGTGGTCTACAAGGTGGATCGCCTGAGCCGGTCGCTGCTGGACTTCGCCAGGATGATGGAGGCGTTCGACAAGCACAACGTCTCGTTCGTCTCGGTCACCCAGCAGTTCAACACGGCCACGTCGATGGGCCGGCTGGTGCTGAACGTCCTCCTGTCGTTTGCCCAATTCGAGCGGGAAATCATCGGCGAACGGATCCGGGACAAGAAGGCCGCCCAGAGCCGGCGGGGCAAATGGCCAGGCGGCGCTCCCGTTCTGGGGTACGACGTCGACCGGTCGGGCCCCAGTCCGAAACTCGTGGTCAACTCCGCGGAGGCCGCCCGGATCCGGCAGATGTTCCAGTCGTACCTGGACCTCGGCTCGTTGCTTGCCGTCGTCCGCGATCTGACCCATCGTGGATGGCATAACAAAAAGTGGACCACAAAGGCCGGCAGGGTCCGAGGCGGACTACCTTTCGACAAGTCCAGCCTTCACGGGCTTCTGACCAACCCGATCTACATGGGCAAGATCCGGTACAAACGAGAACTCCACCCCGGCGAGCACGAGGCCATCGTCGAGCCCGAGGTGTTCGCCAAGGTCGGAGCGATGCTCCGGTACAACGGCCGGAGCGGCGGAATTGAGGTCCGCAACCGCTACGGGGCCTTACTCAAACGTCTGCTGTACTGCGCGGCCTGCGGCAAGGCGATGGTCCACACGTTCTCCTCGAAGCGTGGTCGTCAGTACCGATACTACACCTGCGTACAGGCCATCAAGAAGGGGTGGGATACCTGCCCGTCCAAGAGTGTTCCCGCTGGTGAGATCGAGCAAGTTGTCGTGGACCAGATCCGGGGCATCGGCCGCGACCCGGCGCTGTTGGCCGAGGTCCTGAAGCAGGCCAATGTGGAGGTGGAGGAGGATCTGGCTGCCGTGAAGACGGAGAAACGGGACCTCGAGCGCGAGCTGGCCCGTCAGCACGAGGAGATTCGCACGCTGGCGGTCGAGGGGTACATGAGTACCGCCGCCATCAACCGGATTGCCGACCTTCACGCACGGGTTCGGCAAGGCGAGGAGCGGCTGGCGGCGATCAAAGCCAAGTTCGGAGAACTGAAGGCGGACCCGGTCGGCCAAGAGGATGTAGCCGCCGCGTTCGCGAACTTCGACAACATCTGGGATCAGCTCACTCCTCGCGAGCGGGCCAAGGTGGTGTCGCTGATGGTCGCCCGCGTCGAGTATGACGGGGCGGAAAGCACGGTCTCGGTTACCTTCCACGCTTCAGGGGTCAAGCACCTGCCCCGTAAACGAGAGGAGGCGGCATGATCACGGTCACGAAGAAAGTTCAGTTCACGCGGCGAGCACCCCGACGCCCGCTGCCTGCCGGGGATATCGCCGCGGCGCCAACGTCGGGTACCGGGCGCGTCCCTCGCGTCTCCCGTTTGATGGCGTTGGCCATTCGGTTCGATCGTCTGATCCGGGAGGGCCAGGCCTACGGCCAGTCCG
>JAPKGY010000716.1 GCA_026647385.1 Phycisphaerae bacterium
CGATCCCGATCCTCTCACCCGCGCCCGGGCGCTCTACCAATCCGGCGGGCCGACGAGCGCGGAAGCCCCGCCTCTTTGCGAATTCCACGCTTCAGACGGAGAAGCATGCTACCGGATGGCGGCCAGCAGTTCGCGGATGGTCTCTTCGAGCAATGGCCGACCGCCGAAGGTCATGCCGAGGGCGCGGAGTTTGTCGGTCACAATCTGGTTCTTCGGGCCGCGGTTGAGATCGGCGATCCGGCTGGGGCTGCCGGTGAGTTGCCTGGCGATGCGGGCAACGTCCTGGTCGGCTACGTAGCGGTCGTAGCAGTTATAGCATTGGCCCGCCACATGCGGGGCAGCCAGCAGGATGCCGACCGCCTTCGCGACATCGGCTGCATGGACCTCCTTGCCGCCGTGCTCGGAGGAAAAGGACTCACCCGCCTGGATTTGTCGGACGATCGAAAACCACTTGCTCTTTTCGACGGGCCGAGCCAGCCCGTAAACGCCGGTCGGCCGCAACGCGCAGATATCCCAGCCTTCGCCCAGCCCGTAGCTGTGAACGAACTGTTCGAGGGCGGCCTTGTGGGCGCCGTAATGGCTGGTGGGCCACGTGACGTGGGTCTCATCCAGCGGGCGGTCGGGCAGAATCACCTCGTGCACGGCGCAGGTCGAGATGAACACGAACCGCGGCACGCCGGCGGCGCGGGCGTCCGCCATCAGACGGATACTGCCCACCACGTTCCGTTCGGCGTAGGCGGCGAGGTCCCCTTCCGCCCGGCGAAAGCCCGGCCCCGGCCTGTACAAGGCTGCGTGAACGACGGCATCGGCGCTGCGGACGAGAGCTTTCGACGCGGCTGCGTCGCTCAGATCGCCGAGGGCCCACTCGATCCGACCGGGCCCGGCCTCCTCGAAGCCGCCGCGATCGCTGCCGTCGCGATGCCATGCCCGGACGTCGTGGCCCGCGCGGAGAAGATGATTGACGATGTATCGCCCGATGAAACCGGTCGCGCCCGTAACCGCAATGAGCATGGCAGACCTCCGAACGTCAACGGGGAAAGCTAAGGACTATACCGTCTGCTGTCGAGCTGGTCTGCCGAGGCGCCGCCGGAGCGGATTCGAGCGGGCGATCACGTCGTCCAGAGTGTACGAGCCGAGGACCTCGTTAAACGCATCGAGCGCCTCGCCGAGAACCGGGGTGAGCCCGCAGGACGGGCTGATCCGGCACCGGTTGTCGCTTCGATTGAAGCATTCGACAAGATCGAAGCCGGGCTCGGTCGCGCGGACCACGTCGCGAAGATTGATGCTCCGGGGAGTACGCGCCAGGCGCAGGCCGCCGCCGCAGCCCCGGGTGCTGGCGATGAATCCATGCCTGACCAGATGGTGAACGACCTTGACGACGTGATTTCGCGAGATGCCGTAGGCCTTGCTGATCTCGCCGATCGCCACCAGGCGATCCGGATACAGGCCCAGATAAATCAGCACGCGAAACGAGTAGTCCGTGAAGTACGTGAATCGCATCGGTTGCTCCAGGATCGAGGACCCCGCTGGCGGCCGCCACACCGGGCGTATGATACCCTACCGCCGCACCACCAGCAGCGAGCCTTTCGTCGCGGAGGCGATCCGTGCGATGATCCTCGCGTCCCGCCGGGCGACCAGCACCGTGTGCCGTGGCATGGGCAGGATGACCAGGTCCGCCTGTTCGTCTGCGATCCCCGCCGCCATGCCGCTCGAATAATCCCAGTTCGGCGCATCCCGGCAGACGATTTCGTGATCCCCCGGATCCAGACCGACGTCCTGCATCCACCGCCGAACCTCCGCCGCTGAGATCCGCGCGTAGCGGTCGTGCCAAACAAGATTGCCCACCGGTTGCCATTCGAAGCTTTCCCATTCGATGGCCGGCACGTGGTACAGATGCAGGAATTCCAGCGCCGCACCGCCGGCGTGTGCCAGCCGCGTCGCCTGCACGGCGGCCATGTAAGCCGATCGGGAGAAATCGATGCAGGCCGTCACCCGCTGAAGCTTCCGGGTTTCCGACGGCTTGACCAGCAGAACGCTCAGGCTGCGTTTGCGCAGAGCGCGACGCACGACGTTCGCGAAAAAGCCGTCCGCTGCCAGAAAGTCCTCAGCCGCCAGGACCACCAGATCCACCAGGGATCGATCCAGGGTGTCGGCTATTCGCCGGGCTTCCCCGCCCGTTCTGACCTGAATCTCCGGAGCGGAGTCGCCTGCCGACGGGATAACTTCGATCGTCTCGCGGGTCGCGGAAATCAGCGCCCGGAGCCTGGCCGACGCCGCCTCGTCCTCGCCGGGCACGACCGAAACCGCACCCTCCATACCCGGCGCCGACTCCCAAGGCCGGGGGAAGTCGACGACCTGCACGGCTCCGCGGTTGACCCGGGCCATCCGGATCGCCCAGGCCACGACATCCGTCGCCACCGCCGATGAGCCCGGACAGGCCAGAATACTCCCGTACCGGACTTCATCGGGCTTGCCTGCTTCTCCCAGCCATTGGAAGGCCGGGCTGCGAGCCGCCTTGCGAGGCTCGTCCAGCGCGGTACCCGCATCCGACTGACCCGTGGCCGATTGAACGGTCAGCATGGGATTGCTCCTTGTGTCGCGGCTCCGATCTCCTGGAGCACAAACCGCTTCCGTCGGGCGGCCCGTCGACCGGAGACGTCGCCGGCGAAAGATGTATCCATAATACATCT
>JAPKGY010000717.1 GCA_026647385.1 Phycisphaerae bacterium
ACCTCATGAAGCTCATGCCGGCCAATATGCCGTTCGCCGCTCCGATTTTCGCGTACGGTCTGGTCGCGTTCGGCTTCCTGGGCATGGGCCCGGTGACGATTGCCGTCGACTGCTTCGGCCCGGTATCGGATAACGCCCAGTCGGTCTATGAACTGAGCCGGATCGAGGCCCAGCCCAACATCAAGGCGGACATCAAGTCCCAGTTCGGTTTCGATCCGGACATGGAGAACGCCAAGCTTTTCCTCGAAAAGAACGACGGCGCGGGCAACACGTTCAAGGCGACGGCCAAGCCGGTGCTGATCGGAACGGCCGTCGTCGGCGCCACCACCATGGTGTTCGGCATCATCCTGCTGCTGGACTCCATGTTCGGCGACGTCGTGGCCCGTCTGAGCCTGGTCAAGCCCCAGATCATTTTCGGCCTGTTGGCGGGCGGCGCGGTGATCTACTGGTTCACCGGCGCTTCGACCCAGGCGGTCGTGACCGGCGCCTACCGCACGGTCAAGTACATCAAGGAGAACATCAAGCTCGACGCGGCGACCGCCTCCATCCAGGACAGCAAGGAAGTGGTGCGGATCTGCACGGTCTACGCCCAGCGAGGGATGCTCAACATTTTCGTCGTACTGTTCTGCTTCGCCCTCGCCTTGCCATTCATCAACGCGTACCTGTTCATCGGCTATCTCGTCAGCATCGCGTTCTTCGGACTCTTCCAGGCGGTCTTCATGGCCAACGCCGGCGGGGCCTGGGATAACGCCAAGAAGATCGTCGAGGTTGACATGCGGGCCAAGAACACCCCGTTGCACGAGGCGTCCGTCGTCGGCGACACGGTCGGCGATCCGTTCAAGGACACCTCGTCGGTAGCCCTGAACCCGGTGATCAAGTTCACCACGCTTTTTGGCCTGCTGGCGGTTGAAATCGCGGCGACCATGCAGAAGGCCAACCCGGATTCAAACACGCCTTACTACATCGGTGGCGTGCTTCTGCTCATCGCCCTGATCTTCGTCTACCGCTCGTTCTACTCGATGCGGATTCCGCTCGACAGTCAGAAGGATTGATCCGCGGACGGACGGAATTGACCCGCACCCGAGCCCCGGGCACCGCGCCCGGGGCTCTCTTTTTTTGCGGCCGCGCCGTCCCCGGGACCGCGGGACACCTGATCCGAAGGACTGCGTGGACGGGGCGGTCGGAGGTATGAATCGGGGCCGGTGCTCCGGCTCTGGCCCGCCGCTGCCGCCCTCGGACCGAGGCGGTCGCTTCGCGACCTGGCCCCGCGCTACCGCTTGGGGCTCTGAGGACCCGCCGAAATGGTGACGGACCCCGCATGGGCGGCTTTTCCGATCCGCGCTGGACATCCCCATCAAAAAGCGTAGGATAATGAATAGGCGGAGCACTTCTGATGACCACGCGAAGGGAGGCCACTTCCGAGCAGGTCGTTTGTGTATACACATCGTCGCTGCGCCGCCGCTCAGCCGGCTTCACGTTGATCGAGGTCCTCGTCGTCGTCGCGATCATCGGCATTCTGATGGCGGTCCTGATCCCATCGTTGACCACAGCACGGGAACAGGCTCGCCGGATCGCCTGTCAGAGCAACCTGCAACAATTACAGAAGGCCAACGTTTACTACCTGATGGCCTTCAGGGGCATCTTCCCTCCACACCGGTTCAAGGCACCGGGAGACAAAGAGGCGGACTCGACCGGCGAGAAGCACTGGTTCCACCTCCTTGGCCAATACGCCAAAGGCAAGGAACTCCCCCACTGCCCCACGCTGAAGCTGAACCTTCAGCAGGACAGGAACCTGTGGTCCTGGCAGTACAACTCCCGCAACATCGGCTACGGCTACAACGCCTTTTTCCTCGGCCTCTACAACCATCCCGACAAGGAGACCTGCGGGACCTACATCCCGGGCAGTCTCTGGTGGCGCGAGAGCCGGGTCAAAGTCCCCTCGATGAACATTCTGCTGGGCGACTCCAACCCGAAGGGCGACGGCGAGTGGAGCAGCACGCTCTGGTGGCCTTACATCAACGCCTACGGCGAGGGGCTGAACGGAAACCGCCACCGCCGAGGCAGCGGAAACCTCGTTTTCAACGACGGCCACGCCGAGTTTCGCATGACCAAGACCATCAACCCCAGACGAGACAACACCGACGAGTTCATCCAGTACTGGGACCCCTTCCAGCGGCGCAAACCCTGAAAACCACCGTCGGACCGGTCGATCCACCCGCAATCATCCGCGGCAAATTCCGCCGCATCGGATCATCCGACTCGGTTTTTGCTTTTTGACGAATTGACGTTCGCCACGGCGAATCTTCGATTCCGACGTGTCGCCTTCTTGCCTTTTCGCAGCCCGTTTCGGCTTTCTACTGCCTGGGATGAAACTTCTGATGGATGGCTTTGAGGCGGGAGACGTCGACGTGGGTGTAGATCTGGGTGGTGGAGATATCGGCGTGGCCGAGCATTTCCTGGACAACGCGCAGGTCGGCGCCGCCGGCGAGCAGGTGGGTGGCGAACGAGTGCCGCAATGTGTGCGGGGACAGCTTGCCGGTAAAGCCCATGCGACGGGCGTACTTGGCGACCATGCGCCAGCAGTTGGTCCGATCGAGAGGTGTGGGAGGCGGCATGGGCGCCGCGGCGGTGTACGAACTGTTATGAAACACAAAGGCGACACGGCGATCGACAACCTCTCCGCTGCATT
>JAPKGY010000718.1 GCA_026647385.1 Phycisphaerae bacterium
TCAAGCTGCGCTGCCCGGCCTCGGTGCCGTTCCTGTTCGCCTCGCTCAAGGTCGCAGCCGTCGATCCGCCTGATTTGTGGCTCTTTTCCGCTCTCCTGCTCTCCTCTTCTCCTGCTCACCTGCTCCATGGCCGCTTTTGCGGCCATCGGGGCGAAAGGATTTGAACCTTCGGCCTCCTGGTCCCAAACCAGGCGCTCTAGCCAGGCTGAGCTACGCCCCGCGGGGGCCGCCGGAGGCTGGTCCGGGCGGCCTGTGGCTATCATTGTATCGGCTTTATCCGACGGCTTCGAGGCCGATTTTGGCGGCGGCCTTCTGGGCTTCGGGGCCTTCGGCCTCGACCTTTCGATAGAGGTCGGCCGCCTGGGACTTCATGCCGGCCTTTCGAAGACCTTCCGCCAGACGAACGGCCGCCTTCCAGGCGCGTGTGGCGGAGCAGGATTGCGTGCACTGGGTGGCCTTCAGCACAACATCGGCATGGGCGGCGTCGGGGATGCCGGCCAACGCCTCGACGGCGGCGATGCGAACCGCGGGGTCCTTGTCGTCGGCCGCGGCTTGGCGCAGGGCGTCGATCGCCTTTGGGCCGCCGCGCTTGCCGAGGGAGTATACCACACCGAGGCGGAATTCCGCGCCGATCTCGTCGAGTGCCTTGACCAGCGCGCCGGTGGCTTCCTCCGAGGTATTCGCATCCAGCGAACACCGGGCCGTCTCGCGAACCTCGAGGGTGTCCAGGGCCTTGACCAGCGCGGGCACCTCCTGGCCGCCGCCGACGCAGGCCAGCAGTTGGCAGATCTTGCCTCGCACGCGCGGAGAATACTTGGGCTCGGGCGGTTTATCGTTGCCTTTATTGTCCTTTCCCGCTGCCGTCACGGCGTTGAGTTCGGCGGCCAGAACACCGGCGATTTCCGCGCGCTCAGCGTCCTTGCCCGGCGCGCTCGCGCGGGTGGCTGCGTCCTCGATCCGCCGATAGGCCTCGAATGCCGCGGCCGGCTTGCCGTCCGCCAGTTGAGCGATCCATTCCTTTACGGATGATGCCATGGTTTGCGTTCCTTCCGTTTTAACAGGCGGGTGGTGGTCCACCCGATTGCGTTCCTGATTGCCTCGAACTCGTTCGCCGATTCTTCTCGTTTCGATTACAGATGCCAGGGGGCCCGCATCGGACGGCCGAGCATGGCGTTGGCCTGGTCGTCGCCGACGAATTGCTCCTTTTGCGGATCCCAGTTGAGCGGCCGGCCCAGTCGCATCGAGATGTTGCCGATGTGGCAGACCGTGACCGACCTATGGCCCACCTCCACGTCGCAGATGCAGCGCTCGCGGGACTGGATGCAGTCCAGCCAGTTCACATGGTGGTGATCGCTGTTGTAGAGGCGGACATCGCCGGGCCCGAACTTGCTCTTGAGCAGATCCGGATCGGAGGCCTGGATTTCGCCTCGGCTGACGAAGATCCAGCCGTTCTCGCCGGTGAACTTGATGCCGTTGCCGAATTTCGTGCCGTCCGGGTAGGTCTGCTTCTCCGTGTGGCAGTAGAGGTCCACGCCATTGGCGTACCGGTAGTGGACGTCGAATGTCAGGGCGACGTCGTGCGGCCCTTCCTCGGCGAACTCCGCCTTGGTGCCGTCGACGTAGACGGGGCCGGACTCGTCCATCCCGAGGGCCCACTGGGCGATATCGTTGTGGTGCGCGCCCCAGTCGGTCATCACGCCGCCGGAATACGCATACTGCCAGCGGAACTCGTAATGGACGAGGTTAGGCCGATACTCCTTGTACGGCGCCGGCCCGAGCCAGAAGTCCCAATCGAGATGAGCGGGCGGGGTCTCCTCCGGAACCCAGTCACCCTTTTTGACGCCGTGAAGGACGGTGTCCACGCGTTTGATCTTTCCGATCTTGCCGTTGCGGACCAGCTCGCAGGCCAGCCGGAAGCGATCGTTGCTGCGTTGCTGGCTGCCGACTTGGAAGACGGCTCCGTAGCGCCGGGCGGCGGCCACCATCGCCTTGCTCTCCTCGATGGTCAGCGAAAGCGGCTTCTCGCAGTACACGTCGAGACCCGCCTCCATGGCCGCGATGGCCGGGATCGCGTGCCAATGGTCCGGCGTCACGACAAACACCGCGTCGAGGTCCTTGCGTTCGAGCAGCTTGCGGAAGTCGTGGTAGATCCCGACCC
This sequence comes from Phycisphaerae bacterium, assembly GCA_026647385.1. Lineage (GTDB taxonomy): Bacteria > Planctomycetota > Phycisphaerae > UBA1845 > PWPN01 > JAPKGY01. The sequence goes on from JAPKGY010000718.1 coordinate 2,159, forward strand.
GCGTGTTGGCGAACTCCTTGCAGCTCTGGGCGGCTTCGGCCACGCGTTTGCGATCCACGTCGCAGACGGCGGCCACGTCGACGCGCGGGGCGACCTTCTCGTTCTGCAGCAGGAAGCCTCGGAGGTGATGACGCCGGCCGAGGTCGCCCGTGCCGATCATGCCGACCACCACCCGATCGCTGGGCGGCTTCCTGCCGTTCTTGCCCAGCGCCGTGGCTGGGATGATGGTCGGCAGGGCGCCGGCTGCCGCCAACGTGCCAGCCGCTGTCTTCAGGAAATCCCGTCGCTTCATTCCGCGAGTCATCGCCACAGTAACCTCCCGGGTAAAAAGAGCAGGCTCAGCCACCGTCTCCGCCGTCGGGGCAAGGGTCCGACATTGTAATGCATACGGTCGGCCTGGCCAAAAGCACCGGCGACACCGTCGCGGCCGGTGGTTTGCACCTCTGAGGACTGCAAATGCCTGACCTGACCGCCAGGGCGCCTATCGAACCTGAGAAAACCGAATGGCTGCATGACCGCTCGCGCATCCCC
>JAPKGY010000719.1 GCA_026647385.1 Phycisphaerae bacterium
TGCTCGGTCGCCCCGCACGTCAAACCCGAACGCCTCGCCCGCATGGTCGATCTGGCGGAGCGGTTCGGCCGATACGACTGATCCGGACACGCCATGAAACCCGCGGCTCTTTATTGCGGTATCCGGGTGTGAATGGTCTTGCGAGGTTCAATCTCCGAACGACGTTCCGACCGCCCGGGCGGCTTCGAGGAGCGGATGGTCGGCGGGCACGAGTCGCTGTTTGCCGGCCACCGATTCCAGGGGCACGCTGGTCAGCTTCGCCTGCTGCATGACCACGAGTTCGTTGTGCCGCCCGTTCAGCAGCAAATCGAGTGCTTTGTGCCCGAACATCGTGCCGAGCACCCGGTCGACCGGCACGGGCGTTCCGCCGCGCTGCACGTGTCCCAGGATCGTCGCCCGGCTCTCCAGCCCGGTTTCGTCCTCGATCCGGCGGCAGAGGACCGGAGCGATCCCACCGAGCCGGATCGGATCGGGGCTGGTCTTGATGACCCGTTCGACGACCTGTTGGCCGCCCTTGGGCTTGGCTCCCTCGGAGACAACCAGGATCGTGAACGCCTTGCCCCGCCGGCTTCGCTCGCGGCACACCTCGCACACCGCGTCAAGCTCGAACGGGATTTCCGGAATGAGGATGACGTCGGCGCCGGCCGCCACGCCGCTGTGCAGCGCCAGCCAGCCGGCGTTACGCCCCATGATCTCGACCACCATGACGCGATGATGGCTTGAAGCCGTCGTGTGGATGCGGTCGAGCGCTTCCGTGGCGGTGGTGACCGCCGTCTGAAAGCCGAACGTAATCTCGGTGTGCATCAGGTCGTTGTCGATGGTCTTGGGCACGCCCACGCAGCGTACGCCGCGCCGGGCGAGGTCGGCGGCACAGGTCATCGTTCCGTCGCCGCCGATGCAGACGATCGCATCCAGGTGGCGTTCAGCCACGTGCTCGAGCACGCGCGGGGTCACGTCCTCGAAGATCGGGTTGCCCTCACCGTCGACGGCGGTGGCGAACCGGGCGGGGTTGGCCTTGTTGCTGGTTCCCAGGATCGTCCCGCCTTGAGTCAGGATGTTGGACACGTCCTCGCCGGCCAGTCGGTGCATTCGGTTGCGGATCAGCCCGAGGAAGCCGTCCTCGATCCCCCAGACCTCCAGGCCATGCCGGTTGATCGCCGTTTTGGTGACCGCCCGGATGACCGCGTTCAGGCCGGGGCAGTCTCCGCCGCCGGTCAGGATCCCGATGCGATGGATTCCGTCCGTGTTGCTCATGTAGTCCTGCTCTCTCCGGGAGGGCGATATGAACTCCCCCGTATGCCGTCATTCGTTTGCGTGCAACCATCAAGTCTAAAGCCGGGGCCTGGGAATGTCGAATGACGAAACCGAGCGGTTTGGGTCAGCCGCGGTCGAAGGGCAAGGTCCTTTGTACCGCGGTCGTCCCCGCGAGCAGGGCGAAGCTCGACAGTTGGGTGTCGGGTTTGATTCGTCCCGCCACGGCGGATCTTCGTCATTCGGATTTCGTCAGTCGTCGTTTGACATTATACCGCATCCGACGTGAACCCATCGGTTGGTCAAAGCGCGTCAACGTGAGAGCGGCAGGCGGACGCACACCTTTCACCCCGGCTGGGGCAAGGGGCCCGAGCCCAGTTCGGGCTGCGGTCGTGAATCGGGGCGGGCCGGTTTCGGCGGGGGCGCCGACGTGCCCGCGTGATCCGCGTCGAGCAGGTCGCTCAGGGTCGGCCGATCCAGCGAGTCGCCGCGGATGAGCGCGTGGACCTCCGACGCATCGAGCGTTTCGTACTTCAGCAGGGCCTGGGCGATGGCTTCGAGCTTGTCCCGGTTGTCCTCGATGAGCTTGCGGGTCTCGGCGTACGCCTCCCCGATCAGCCTCTGCACTTCCTTGTCGATCAGTTCAGCCGTCTGCGGCGAGTAATCGCGACTGCCGGGCAAGTCGAGGAACCGCATCTGGCGATCGGCGTCATCCCCGTAGTAGATGAATCCGACTCGCGGGCTCATACCCCATTCGGTCACCATCCGCCGCGCCAGGTTCGTGGCTTGCCGAATGTCGGCGGCCGCCCCCGTGTTCGTGTCCCCGCAAACCATCTCCTCCGCCACGCGCCCGGCACACAGGATTCGCAGGCTGTTTCGCAGATACTTCTCGCCGTAGGTTGTGCGGTCCTTCTCGGGCAGCGAGAAGGTGGCGCCGCCGTACGGGCCGCGCGGAATGATGCTCACCTTGTGCAGCGGGTCCGAACCCGGCAGAAGGCATTGCGTCAGCGCGTGTCCCGCCTCGTGGTAGGCCGTCCCCACCCGTTCCTTCTCGTCGACGACCCGGCTCTTCTTGGCCCGGCCCCAGCGGACCTTGTCGCGGGCCTCCTCCATGTCCGCCATCTCGACGTAGTCCTTGTTGCCCATGGTGGCGATAAGAGCGGATTCGTTGATGATGGCCGCCAGGTCGGCGCCGCTGAACATGGGCGTGCCGCGGGCGAGCCGTTGCAGATCGACGTCCGGTCCGAGCTTGATCTTTTTGGCGTGGACCCGCAGGATTTCGAGTCGGCCTTTCACGTCAGGCAGTGGCACGAACACCTGCCGATCGAACCGTCCCGGCCGAATCAGCGCCGGGTCGAGCACGTCCGCCCGGTTCGTCGCCGCGATGACGATGACCTGGTCGGACGTGTCGAAGCCGTCCATCTCGACCAGGATCGC